>NZ_JBFABB010000012.1:0-96915 GCF_040640035.1 Micromonospora sp. NPDC023633
GAACGCCGACCCCAAACCGTTTGTGTGGACCAAGACGGCTGACGACATCCTCGAAACGATCGCCGCATACTGCAAACGGATTAACGACTCAGGACGCTAGCCGTGAGGACCGGCAACAGGGAGGCGGCGGACCGACGGCGATCCCGCCGACCGGAACGGGCCGCCGGCGATCGTGCCGCGTCGCCGGGAAGGCGTACGCGGTCAGGCGGAGACGGCGACTCCTTCGTCGATGAGCTCGCGTACGAGCCGACGGGCCTCGTCGAGACCGATCGAGGCGCGCAGTTCCTCGACGGCGACCACGGTGCCGGGGTGATCGATCATCCGCATGATCGTCTCGGTCACCGGCTTGGGCAGGCGCAGGTCGTGGTCGCCGAGGTGCAGGACGGTGCCGTCAGCGCCCCTGGTGCTGACCAGGACCGCCCCCGGTACGTACCGCACCGCTTCGACGTCCTGGCTGAACGCCCCCACGGCGGCGCTGACAGCGCGACGGCGCGGCCCTGACTGCGCGCGCAGCGCCCGGGCCCGCACCGACTGCGCAGCCCGGTCGAGGTCGAGGTTGACGAGCCAGCGGGCGAAGCGCTCGGTGACGTCGCCCAGCGCGGTGTCGATGCCGTGGTCGTTGAGCCCGGGCGGGAGCGCGGCGCGGAACTCGGGCTCCCCGGCGGCGACGTCCAGAAGCTGTTCAAGCAGCCAGTGCCGGGTGAACTGGAGCACGCCGACGCTGATGTGCAGGGAAGTGCCTTCCTCGGCGTACCCGTTGTGGATCCAGCCCCGAGGCACCCAGAGCACGTCTCCGGGCGCGAGGCGGACCCGCAGGAACGGGTCGCCCTTCTCGAACCGGGCCCGGGCGGCAGCCGGAACCGGGACCCGTCCCCAGCGGTGCCGGGGCAGCGGGTCCGGCAGGTACGGCTCGTGCAACTCCCAGGTCTTCTGCCCCACGGTCTGCACGATGAAGACCGCCTCGGTGTCCCAGTGGTGCGCGAAACCCTGGCTCTTCGGCGGGGTGAGGAAGGCGTGCGCGTACAGCGGGTGACCGAGTTCCGCGGACAACAGCCGGCAGAAGCGGCTGAGTGGTTGCCAGCTGCGGTGCAGGCCCATGAGCAGGAGGGTGTGCCCGGTGCGCAGGAGCGCGCCGACGCGGCGGGCGTCGATGGCTCCGGCGGCGTCCGGGAAGGCCGCGAGGTCGGGGCTGACCAGGCTGCCCGGTTGCGCCATCACGTTGTTCCTGGTCATCGTCACCGACGACGCGGGTAGGCCCTGGTCGCTGATCAGTCGGTCGACGTCGTCGACGTCGAGGAGGGCGGCCAGCGCGGCCGGGTCGCCATGATGGACCTCGGGCTGCTGCGGCCATTGTTCGGTGAATTCTTCCGGCCGGGCCGTAAGGCGATCCAGCGCGCTGTTCATGCCGCCTCCGCAAATTTGCTTCCCATTGTTGCCCGTTCGCCATCATGTGGTTTTCCTGCTGGTCAGCGCAAGGGCGGGGGGACCGGCGTAGTCCGTTCTACGCCTTTGGTGGCAGGCGGGGGTACCGGGGCGGCTGACACCTTCGTCGAATTCCGCCTGCGACATTTCTGCGCCTTCCCGAGATTCAGTTCCCTGACTTAATGTCCTTACCGGAAGGTCTTCCAGTCATGCGTATTCCAAGCAAAGGAGCAGGCGTGAACAATTCGAACGATCTCGACTTCGAGCTCGATGACCTGCCGATGGACGTGTTCGACCTGGCCGACAGCGGGCTCACGATCGAGTCGCTGACGGCCGGTCACGGCATGCCCGAGCACGGCGCGTCGCTGCCCTTCTGCTCGTGCAGCGCGACCTGCAGCTGCTGCCCGAGCAGCAGCAGCTGACCTTGAAATCGGCTGTGCCGCCGGCTTCGGCCGGCGGCACAGCCCCGGGGCCGGGAGGGGCCATGGGCGAAAGCGTTGGCACGATCACGGACGAGGGCGTGCTTCTGTCGAGTGACGCACGCGTGGAGTCGCCTCCGGTTCTGCGGCTCGCGGGGTTACCCGCGGCGGCGCTGGGCCGGCTGCGCCTGACGGAGTCGTTCCGACGCGCCGAGGAACAGGCGCGGCTGCGCCGGTGGCTGGCGCTGGAGGGGCACGCGCTGTCGGACGCCCTGTTCGCCGAGATCGGGGCGCTGGAGCAGACCGCCCTGAAGCCGAGGCTGGTGGGTCTGCGCAGGGCGGTCTACCAGTCGAGGCGGCCTCGCGACGAGGAGTGGAACGAGACCGTCGCGCAGCTGCTCACCTCGGACGTCGCCGAGCGGATCGCCGTCTGGCGGTCGAAACTGGACACTTTGGACCGGACCGCCGCCGAACTGCCGGCGGTCCTCGCCGCCGAGATCACCGACCGGGAACGGGTGCTGCGCGAGGTGACCGCGGATTCCGGCTTCCGCCGGGCCCTGTCACAGGCCAGTCCCGCGCTGCACGTGGAGCTCGGCAAGTGGCTGGCCGATCCGGCGCACCGGCCGAGGGCGCAGAGCCTGGCCCGGCTGGCGAAGTACGTGGCCCGGGCGGCGGCCAAGACCAGCCCCTACAGCACCTTCACCATCAGCGGCCTGGGTGCCTGGGTCGACGGCTCGGCCCCGGAGGTGTTCGCCAAGGCGCCGGTCAGCGGGTTCCTGGAGCTGGACGGTTTCCTGCTGCAGAGCGTGATCCGGGCCCTGCGCGAGACCCCTGGGCTGCAGGCGTCGATGCGGGTACGGGTGAACCCGAGTGTGACCAGGTCGGCCGGGAAGATCACCTTCTCCGGGTTGCCGCCCCGCGAGCCGATCGTGACCATGCCGGAGACACCGGCGATCCGCGCCTGCCTGCGCGTCGTGCAGGAGGGTCCGCCGGGCACGCTGCGTGGGCTGCGGGACCGGCTCGCCTCCGGTGCGAGGACACCGGGCGACGTTCGGCCGTTCCTGGACGCGTTGGTGCGGGCCGGGCTGCTGATCCTCGAGCCACCGGTGACGGATCAGGCCCTCGACCCGTTGTCGGATCTGATCGCCTGGGTCGCCGCGCACGGCGGCGAGGACCTGGTCGACGTCACGGTGCTGCTGGACCGGCTGCGTACGGAGGTCGGCCTGCCGGTGCCGGTGCAGGACGTCGACGGGCACTGCGCCCGCCAGGACCGGCTGCGGGACGCCGTCGCCGACCTCGTCGACCGTCTCGGGTTGCCCTTCCAGCCGGTGGCCGAGATGAGCAAGGCCGTCTACCACGAGAACGCGGTGTTCCGTGACCCGCCGGTGGAATGCGCGTCCGGGCGGTGGCGTCCGGCGCTGGAGGACCTCGATGCGGTGCGGCGGTGGCTCGCCGTCTTCGACCCGGCGCTGCCGCTGCGGCTGGCGCTGGGTGTCTACTTCCGGGAACGCCTCGGCTCGGGCGCCCAGGTTCCGGTGCTGGAGCTGTGCCGGGCGGTGCACGAGGAGATCGCCCGTGCAGACGGGGCCGGCGGGTCCCCCGCCGGGCAGGAGGTGGCGCGGTTCCTGCGCGCGTCGCCGCTGGCCACCGGCACCGCCCTGGCCGCCAGTCCGCTGGGCAGGTTGCGGCAACTCGGTCGGATCCAGGAGGCGGCCCGCGCCGGGTTGCTCGGGCCGGTCGAGGCGGACGGTGTCATCCGTACTCCGGCCGGGACGCTGCGGGCGATGGCAGCCGGCTGGCCGGAGTGGATCACTCCCGCGGGATCGCTGGGCTGCTACGTGCAGGTGGTCGAGCGGGGAGCGCAGCTCGCGTTGGCGTTGAACGTGGCGCACTCGGGGTACGGGCGAGGGCGGAGCCGTACGACGCGGTTGACCGCCCTGGCCGGGGGCACGGTGCCACCGGGCCGGGCCTGGTCCGGGGCGTCCGGTGAGACGATCTTCGCGGAGTTGGGCGGGACGTTCTCGTCGGCGTTGAACGCCCGGACGGCCAGCACCGACTACGAGATCGACTACCCGTTCACGGTCACCGGCCGGCCCGCCGCCGAGCGGTTGCCCCTCGGGGATCTGACCGCGGTGCACGATCCGCGTACCGACCTGGTGAACATCGTCTCGAACCGGCTGCGCCAGCGGGTCGTACCGCTGCACCTGGGCATGATGGCCGACGTCCTGCTGCCGCCCATCGCCCAGTTCCTGAGCTGGTCGTTCGGGGTGACCTACTACCTGCACCCCAGTTTCTCGCCGTTGGCCGGCGGCGCCGACCTGGCGCCTCCCGATCGCCTCACCACCCATCCCCGGGTGGAGGCCGGCCGGGTCGTCCTGCGTCGGGCGCGGTGGCGGGTGCCGACGGGGCAGGTGCCCACCCGGCACAGGGCGGAGGCCGATGCCGACTATCTGGTGCGCCTGGTCGGGTGGCTGCAGGCCCACGGGATCCCGGACCGCTGCTATGTCCGGATGTGGACCGACGGGCTGTGGGGCACCGACCCGGCGGATGACACGTGGGGCAAGTGGGTGCTGGACAAGTCTCGCAAACCTGTCTACATCGACTTCGCCAACTGGCACTTGCTCGCGGTGTTCGAACGGATGCTGCGGGCGCCAGGGCCGGTGATGGTGTTCGAGGAGGCGCTGCCCGCGCCGGGCGACACCGCCGCGCTCACCGACGAGCCGGCCGTTGCTGAGTACCTCGTCGAGATCTCGAACCGAGGGTGAGATGGAAGAGACCAACTGGGTCAGCGCGCACGCCTTCCACCAGGGCGACCAGGACCGCCTGCTGGTCGACGCGGTCGATCCGCTGGTGACGGAGCTGGTCTCCGACGGTCGCGCCGACGGCTGGTTCTACCTGCGCTACTGGGACGGCGGACCGCATGTGCGGCTGCGCGTCCTCCCGGCCGCGGGCACCAGCCCCGACAGGATCAGGGAAGCGATCGACACACGGCTGGACGCCTACCTGCGGGACAATCCCTCCACCCCGGTGATGACCGAGCACGCGTACGCGCAGAGCGCGGAGATGCTGGCCGCCTGGGAGCAGGTCGAGCCGGGCTTCGCGACGCTGCAACCGAACGACTCGGTCGCCTACGTCCCGTACCGCCGCGAGCACCACCGCTACGGCCACGGCGCCGCGATCGAGGCGGTGGAGCGGCACTTCGTGCAGTCCAGCACGCTGGCGATGCGGCTGCTGCGGCAGGGAGCCTCCCCGCAGGAGCGGTCGACCGCCGCGTACGCGATGCTCCTCATCGCCTGGCTGACCTGTGAACCCGACCCGGTGCGCCTGCGCGAGCGCATCGAGACCGGACCCGGGTACGACGACGCGGCGGCACCCTTCGACCTGCCGCAGCCGTCGGCGCAGCAGCTCGGCACGGCGGTCTCCGTCGCCCGGCGGATGCGGGCGCTGGTGGCGGCCAGCCGACGGCACACCGACGCGGGAACACTGGCCGGCTGGGCCCGGTCGGTCGCGACGCTACGGGACGCGCTCGACGAGCAACTGGACCGGGGAACGCTGGCGCCACCCGACTCGGGCTGGGAAGGCCCCGGGGGCATCGTCACCGCGGGGCCGGGCACCTCCGTCCTGACCATCATCGACATCTGCGCGCACCTCGTCTGCAACCGGCTCGCCATCACCCTGCCGGCGGAGATCTCCCTGCGCCAGCTCGCCGGGGCGGCCGTGTCGGCGCTCGCCGAAGGGGACTGAACCATGCGTTGGCACTGTTTCCACATCCACTACCACGCCGAGGACATCGATCAGCTCATCCTGGAGGCGATCCGGCCGGTGACGCGGCGGCTCGGCGACCAGGCCGACTCCGTCTACTACCTGCGGCACTGGCTTCGTGGCCCGCACGTGCGCCTCTACGTACGCTGCGCACCCGGGCTCCTGGAGACGCTCGTCCGTCCGACGGTCGAGGAGCTGGTCGGTCGCTTCCTGGCCCAACGGCCGTCGACCGCACGCCTGGACCCGCAGGAACACCTGCCGATGCACCAGCGCCTGGCCGCGCTGGAGTCGGTCAGCGGTGACCTGCTGCCGTGGTACCCGGACAACTCACTGCACCTCACCACCGAGGCGGACCCGGCGCCGTCCGAGGCGACGTCCGCCCGGCTGCTGACGGACTTCTACTCGGACACCACCGAGCTGGCCTTCCGGATGACCGAGGACATCGCCGCCGGCGGGCGGCGGCTCGCGATCGCGTTCGACCTCATGATCGCCACGGCGCACTCGCTGTCCGGGGTCGGGCTCGCCCGCGGCGGCCTCTCGTTCCGCTCGCACGCCGAGGCGTTCCTGCACGGATACCCGGAGGGCCAGGGCCTGCGCGAGGCATGGGACCGGCACTACCACCGGCGCGGCGCGGCGCTGGTCGCACGCGTCCGGGCCGTGGCCGCCGACCTGGACGGCGCGACGTCGGCGGTGCCGTACGTGCGGGACTGGCTCGACGTGCTGCGGCCGTACCGGGACCGGGCCGGCCGGCTGGTCGGCTCGGGGCTGCTGACGGAGCAGGCACCCCCCGTCGGCGCCGACGCCGACATCGTCGACCTGACGCAGGTCAGCCCGTTCCACCGGGAACTGTTCGCCACCAGCGCCTGGCAGGAGCAGACCGAGGCCACCGAGTGGTTCCTCAGCTACAAGCTGGTGCTGAACCACACCTACCTGCACCTGACCCGGCTGGGGGTCAGCCCGGTCGAACGGTTCCTGCTGTGCCACCTGGCCGCCTGTGCGGTGGAGCAGGCGCACGGGATGTCGGCGGTGGAGCTGATCAGGACCCTCGCCGACCCGTCGATGACCGGTGCGGAGGCCGCACGATGATCGAGTCGGTCGCCACCACGGCGCTCACCGAACACCTCGCGCTGGTGCCCGGCGTCTACACCGTGGTCGACCAGGACGACCAGCTGCGACTACTGGCCGGCTCCCGGGCCGCGACGTTCGGCGCCGTACAGACGTGGAAGCGGGACCTGCTCCACCAACTCGCCGCCGGTCCGTGCCCGGCCCGGGACCTGGCGGCGCGGGACCACGCCGCCGGGTTCCTGACGGCGCTGCACGCGGGGGGATGGCTGGAGACGGAGGTCGGGCGCGCGCAGGGACCGCTGTACACCCTGCAGCCGACCCGGCGACCCGTCCCGGCATCGTCACCGACCCCCGACGAGCTGATCCTGTCGCGGTTCGCGATCGTGCACCGGGAACGGGACAGCCGGCACCTGGTCGTCGAGTCGCCCCTGGCCTGGGCCCGGATCCGCCTCCACGACCCCGCGTTGCTCGGCCTGCTGACGGCGAAGACGCCCGCAGCGGCCGGGCTGGCGCAGGTGCCGCAGCGGCTCGCCGACCGGTTCCTGCACGACCTGTACCGGTGCGGACTGGCGGTGCCCGTGGGCGGCGCCGAGGAGGAGGCGTTCCACCTGCGCCAGTGGAGCGCCCACGAGCTGTGGTTCCACCAGCGCAGTCGGATCGGGCACCGCGACCGGCTGGGCAGCGGGTACGGCCGCACCCGCTGGGCCGAAGGGCTGTTCGAACCGCTGCCGGCCCGCCACGACCCCTATCCGGGGCCGGTCGTCGCACTGCCCACCCCCGACCTGGAGCGGCTGCGGCGCACCGATCCGCCGCTCGCCGCGGTGGTGGAGGACCGCCGTTCCGTCCGCACCCACGACGATGACACACCGATCACGCTGGAGCAGCTCGGCGAGTTCCTCTACCGCTGCGCGCGGATGCGGGCGGACTCCGGCCCCGAGGGCGGGCGGCAGCTCGGTCGGCCGTACCCGTCGGGCGGTTCGGTCTACGAGCTGGAGTTGTACCCCGTCGTCCGGCTGGCCTCGGGGCTGCCGGCCGGGGTGTACCACTACGACGGTCACGACCACGCGCTGCGGTCGGTCCAAGGGCCCGGGCCCGGCATGGCCCGGCTGATCGCCGCGGCTCGCAGGGGCACCTTCGAACAGTCGACCCCGCAGGTGCTGATCGTGGTGGCGGCCCGCTTCGGGCGGCTGGCCTGGACCTACGAGCAGATGCCGTACTCGCTCGTGCTCAAGCACGTCGGCGTGCTCTACCAGACGATGTACCTGGCAGCCACGGCCATGGGTCTGGCCGCCTGCGGGCTCGGCGGCGGCGACCGCGAGACCCTCAACGAGGTGACCGGCGTCGGCTATACCGACGAGAGCGCGGTGGGCGAGTTCCTGCTCGGCAGCCGCCCCGCCACACAGTGAACGGACAATCGGAGACCATGGGCCTGCTGCTGCGTCCCGACACCTACTACACCTCCTCCGAAGACGGCCTGTACCTGCTGACCTACGAGGGGCCGGTCATCGTCGGCGGCAACTCGGCGTATCCGCTGCTGGCCCGGCTGGCACCCTATCTCGACGGCCGTCACTCCCTGGCCGACCTGACGGCGAACCTGACCGGCCAGCGGCGGGACATGGTGCGGCAGCTCGTCACCGTGCTCATCGCCAAGGGCGCGATCACCCCGCACGACCAGGCGCCGCCGGTGACCCCGGAGCAGGTCGACGGCTACCACCGGGAAATCTCCTTCCTCAGCCATCTGACCGACTCCGCGCTCCAGACGTTCCAGGACTACC
Source organism: Micromonospora sp. NPDC023633 (assembly GCF_040640035.1). Taxonomy (NCBI): domain Bacteria; kingdom Bacillati; phylum Actinomycetota; class Actinomycetes; order Micromonosporales; family Micromonosporaceae; genus Micromonospora; species Micromonospora sp. NPDC023633. The sequence continues at coordinate 8,444 of NZ_JBFABB010000012.1, forward strand.
GGGCCGAGACGGTCGCGGTGGTCGGCCCGGTGGAACTGGTGCCCGCCGTGGCCGCCGCCGCCCTGCGCTCGGGATCGGCGCAGGTGCGCCTGCTGACGGAGGAACCCGGGACCGGCGGGGACGCCCTGCTGACCGAGGTGGAGCGCGGCCGCCGCGACCCGGGGCAGCGCGTCACCCGTACCCGGTGCGACGCCGATGCCGATGCCGACGCTGTCGCGGCGGCGCTGCACGGCGCGGGCCTCGTCCTGCACGTCCGCGACCGTCCGGCGGTCGACCAGGTGCGGGTGCTGGAAGGGGTCTGCGCGGCCTCGCACACCGATCTCTTCCAGGCCCTCCTGATCGACGACGGTGTGTGGTTCCTGTCCCGCGGCCCCCGGGCGGGGGCGGGGGCCCGGTGGCCGTCGGTCGCGCGTCGGCTCCGCGCGCGCCACCGCGGCGCCGGGACCGCACGGTCGAGGCGGGCGGACAGCACGGCCCGCGCCGTCGCCGCCGCCCAGCTGGTGTCCCGGGCGTTGCGCACGGTCACCGGCGCGGCGCGACCGGAGCCGGCGGGAGTGACCCGTCTCGACCCGGACACCCTGGGCAGTGAGGCGCACGCCGTGGTGCCGCACCCCTTCGAGGCGGAGGTCGAGGCGTCGACCGTCGAGGCGGTACGCGGGCGCATCGAGCAACGCCGCGCCGCCGCGCCGCTCGATCCGGAGGTCTTCTCCCGGCGCGCCGCCGGCTGCATGGACGACCGGCTGGGGGTCTTCGGGCGGCCCGTGGAAGGGGACCTCGGTCAGCTTCCGCTGCGCGTGTGCGAGATCGAGGTGTCCGATCCGGTCGGGCTGCTCGGTGCGGGCTCCGTTCCCCTCCGCGTCTTCGGCACCGGCCTGGACTTCGCCGCCGCCCGCCTCGCCGCCGGGCTCAACGCGTTCTCCGCCTACGGGTCGCTCATGCTCGATCCGCGCCGGCTGGTCGGCGCCGACCACGAGCCGATCTTCGCCGGGGACCTGGACCCCGATCTGGCGCTGCGCGACGCCCGCGTGTGGGCGGGCCACCTACCGGGCATCGCGCTGACCGACGGCCGGATTCGCCTCGTACCGGTGTCGCGGGCCTTCCCGGCGCTGCGCGCCGCTGATCGGGCCGGCCCGATCCCGCCCGGGGTCGCCTCGGCGTACGGCTGGCGGGAGGCGGTGACGACCGGCATCCTCGCGCAGGTCAGGCGGTGGACCCTGGACGAGATGGTGACGGCCGGGCAACCGTGTCCCCGCCTCGACCTGGACGCCGTCGCCCTCGATCCGGTCGGTGACCGCTACCGCGCGATCCTGGCGGCGGCGCGCGAGCAGGTGGTCGCCCATGACATCACCGGGACGCTTTCGGTGCCGACCGTGCTCTGCCAGGTGGGCCGCGCGGCGCGGGGCTGCGCCAGCGGCCTGTCGATGGCCGAGGCGCTGCGCGACGCCCTGGCCGAGGCGGTCGTGTCGTATCAGTCGAAGCTGCACGGCCAACCCGCGTACGCGCCGCCACCGATCCCCGCGCCGGCGTCCTCGTCCGGGCCGGAGGGCCACCGGCCCGGCGCCGATCCGCTGGACCTCGACGCCGTCGTGGCCGCCCTGGCGGCACACGGCCGGGAGGCGGTGGCCGTACCGCTCGACCACGATCCGGAAGTGAGTGCCGTGATGCCCAACACCGTGCACGTGGTGGTGACCCATGACTGAGGTGAGACTGCTCGGCACGGGCATCCTCGCCGACGCCATCGCCCGCGGCGTCGACCGGCCCGCCGACGTGACCACCACGGCCGGACGCGTCGGCACCACGGCGGTCACCACCGACACCGTCATCGTGACCGCGACCGACGCCTGGGACCTCGACGACCACGCGGCGGTACGGGGTGCGGGCACCGGCCGCCGGCCGTCCTGGCTGCCGGTCCGCACGGAGCTGGGCCGGGTGCTGATCGGGCCGCTGGAACGGGCAGGTGAGCCCGGCTGTGTGGACTGTGTCGAACTGCGGCGCCGGCGCAACCGCCTGCATTCCCGCGCCCATGACGCGGTGATCGCCGACAACGGTCCGGCGTTGCGTACCCGGCCCTCCGCTTGGCTCACCGGCCTGGCCGCCGCCGTCGTCGCCGCGCTGGTCGACGACGAGATCGCCCGGCTGCACCGGGATCCGTCCACGGCACGGACCCGTCGCGCCCTGATCTGTCTGGACCTGAAGACCCTGGAGGTGACCCGGCACCCGTTCCTGCCCGACCCGACCTGCCCGGTCTGCGCGGACCTGCCGGAAGACAGCGCGGCGGCGGCAGACATCGTGCTGCGGCCCCGGATGAAGAGCGCCCCCGACCGCTACCGGACCCGGAACCTGGCCGAGCACCAGGACGCGCTGATCGCCACGTACGTGGACCCCGAGTGCGGGCTGATCCGACTGCTGGCCCGGGACAACAACGCCGGGACGGTGGTCGCGGCGGCCTGGATGGGGCTGTCGGACGGCGCGACCGAGGGCGGCTACGGGCGGACCCGCAGCTACCGCGCCAGTGAGCTGGTCTCGGTCCTGGAAGCGCTGGAGCGGCATGGCGGGATGCAGCCCGGAGGCAGACGGACGGCCGTGCGCGGCAGCTACGCCGACCTGCGCGACCGGGCGCTCGACCCCCGGGACCTCGGTCTCTATCCGCCGGACCGTCACCGCATCGAGGGATTCCGCTACCGCTCGTTCGACGTCGACCAACCCTACCGCTGGGTGTGGGGCCACTCGTTCCGGCGCAAGGAACCGATCCTGGTGCCCGAGGCCTACGCCTACTACCGCATCCACCGCTCCGACCACGAACCCGCACCCTTCGTGTACGAGATCTCCAACGGTTGCGCGCTGGGCGGAAGCCTGGAAGAGGCCATACTCCACGGCATCCTTGAGATCGCCGAGCGGGACGCGTTCCTGATGACGTGGTACGCGCGCATGCCGGTGCCGCGGATCGACCTGCGCTCCGCGCGCCGCCGGACGGTCCCGCTCATGGCCGAGGCCATCGAGTCCGAGACCGGCTACACGGTCCAGGCCTTCGACATCACCCTCGAGCAGGGCATTCCCTGCGTGTGGGCGATGGCGGTGGACCCGTCGGAGGACGACGAACGCCCCAGGGCGGTCTGCGCCGCCGGCAGCCACCTCGATCCGGAGACGGCCGCCGAGAACGCGTTGAGCGAACTGGCGGCGATCCTGGTCGACCTCGTGCGCCGCTACCCGGGACAGCGCGACCAGGCCGAGCGGATGGTGCGGGACGGATCGCTGGTGACGGAGATGGCACACCACTCCCTGCTGTACGGCGCCCGTGCCGCCTTCGCCCGCTTCGACTTCCTGACCGGCTCGTCGCGTTCGGTGACCTTCGCCGGGATGGCGCAGCCGGACGGGTTCCGCAACGCCGACCTCAGCGACGACCTCCGGGAACTGGTCCGCCGCTATCTCGATGAGGGCATGGACGTGATCGTCGTCGACCAGACCACGCCCGAGCAGCGCGTACAGGGGCTCGCCTGCGCCAAGGTGATCATCCCCGGAACCCTGCCGATGACCTTCGGCCACCACCTGCGCCGGGTGGACGGGATACCCCGGCTGCACGAGATTCCCCACCGCCTCGGACATCGCGGACGACGGCTGGAGCACTCGGACGTCAACCCGCACCCCCACCCGTTCCCCTGACCCGCCCCCGAGATCAAGGAGCCCGGGATGTACCTGCAGTTCGTCCTCTGGGACCTGAGTAAGTCGAGTGTCTCCGTCGAGGACCTGCGCGGTTACCTGCGCGACTACGCCGTCGAGGCGTACTCCCAGCTGCCAGGGATGCGCCTGAAGATGTGGTTCGCCAACCCCGAGCGTCAGGTGTGGGGCGCGGTCTACCTGTGGGACGGCGCCGAGTACATGGACGGCCCGGCCCGGGTGAGCCGGGCCGTCGGGCTGATCGGGTACCCGCCGACCTCGGTGAGCGTCTTCGAGGTGGAGGCCATCGCGGAGGGCGACAGCGCCTACGAGAACCTCATGGCCCTCGGCCGGGCCTTCGGTTGAACCCTCGCGCCCGGGGCGGGCGTCGCGCCCGTCCCGATGCGCGCACCGGCGAGGCCCAGCGCGCCGGGCGCGACCTGCTCATCGAGCAGGTCGCGCCCAAAAGCCTTCTGGATGGCCTGGACGCGTGAGGTGACGTCGAGCTTGGCGTAGACGTTCGTCAGATGCCGTTTGACGGTCGCTTCGGTGATGAACAGCTGCATGGAGATCCGCCGGTTGCTCATGCCCGCGGCCACCAGCCGCATGATCTCCACTTCCCGGCTGGTCAGCGGGCCCGGGGCCGCCGTGGACGGCCGCAGCTCGCGGAGGGCACCGACGGGGGCGGAGAGGATGAAGCGGTCCTCCTTCCGGTGCACCGCGTGGATGACACAGACCAGTTCGTCCAGTTGCACGCCCTTGGCGAGGCACGCATGCGCGCCCGAGGTGAGCACCTTCCACAGGAAGAGAGGATCGTCGGAGTCGGTCAAGACGACGATCTTCGAGTCGGGCCGCTCGTCGAGAATGGGCGAGACCAGCGTGTCCGGGAACTCGTCACCGGCGTCGATGACCAGAATCGTGGTGTGCGACGGCTGTCCGGCGGAAACCGGAGACACGGTCGGGGGCGGGAGCCCGTCGTCCACGGAGAAGTTCGGCACCTTCCTCAGCAGTTCGGCCAGGCCGTGCTGAAGTAGGGGCGTCCCGGTCACGATCTCGATCGTCATCCGTGGCGAACAGCCATGGACGACATCGCGCCAGTCCGGGCCCGGGTGGTGTGAAGTCGACAAGATGCTCCCTGGGTGACATGCCGACCGAACCCCTCCGCCCGGTGGCTGCGACGAGCTGTCGCCGCGGCCACCGGAGAGGGGCTTTCGACGGCTAACGGAGGTCCATCCGGCGAAGCAGGGCTATCGCGTCGTCGCGTTTGGCGTCCGGGGCGTCGGCGTCGAGGAACTCCCGCAACGCCACCAGCTCCGCGTCGCCGACCTGCTTCCGTACGACCGGCAGGCGCAGGATCCGAGCGTAGGTGCGGTCGGGGAAGTAGAGCGCCTTGGCCGCTGCCAACACGGTCGCGGCGCTACCCGGCGAGATCACGCCGCGCTCCACCGCCGCGGCTATCGCCACCCGAATGTTGACCATCGGTTCGCAGAGGGCGCGCTGCGAATCCGGGTCGAAGGTGATCGCCACCTCGTCGTCGGCGTCGATCGCGCCCGAACGGTACAGCTCGAAGACCTGCCCGACCCCCACCATGCCCTCGGTGGCCAGTTCGGCGGCGCGCAGGGCCCCCATGCTGGAGGAGCCGAAGACCCGCACCGGATTCGGGTGCCGGTCGATGGCCCGGAGCACCTCCTTGGGGGAGATCATCAGCCCTTGGAGGAACTGGCCGTCCACGATGCCGATATGGGTCGGTGGTTCCGGTTCGGCGAGCAGGAGGTCGATGTCCCCCCGCTTGACCGGAGGGCGCACCTCGACCGGAGCGAGTTCGGCGATCGTGGCGGCGTCGATGCTCGGCCCGGCGAAGACCACGGCGCGCGTCATCGTCCGGCTCCTGCCCCGGCCGCCCGCTTCCGGGGTGGGGCCACCATCCTCAGCGCCTCGTTCCAGCGTGCCTTCGCCCGCGGGCCGAGTCTGCTCTGGTCGATCGCCCAGGACTCGAGTCCCGGTACGATCACCCGGACCACGTGCACCGGAAAACCCGGCGGTGTGCGGTCGACCACGATCACCCTTTCTAGTCCGCCGTCGCGCAGCCGCCCGAGCATCAGCTGGATGTCGGCCATGACGTCGTCGTTCGGGAAGCTGCGGACGTCGCCGAAGCGCACCGGTGTCTCGGACTCCCGCCACGGCCACACCGAACGGTCCACCGACCCGCCACGGGACACGTGGTGGTTCCAGTTGTCGACCTCGGTGCTGGGCAGGCTGATGTCCTCGCGCATGCCCTGGATGTCCACGGCCCGGCTCTGGGCAAGTTCGGTCAGGGCTCGGATGACCGCCACCTCGGCGTTGGGATGCGTGCCGTATCCCGAGTGGCCGGGCGAGAAGGTGTCGGCCAACGACTCGCTGACCACGGCGGCGAAGGTCGGGATGCCGAGGGAGGAGGTGATGTCTCTGATGACCAGTGGTAGCCCCGCCTCCTGGATCCGCTCGGCGAACCAGCGCGCCGCTTCGGGAAGGGTGGTGGGATCGACGCTCGGGGTGCTGTCCTCCAGCGTCGTCACCGCGCCCGGAGGTGCGGACGTGCCGAGCTTGTCGCGCATCATGTGGGTGATGCGGTTGCTGACCAGATCCGCCATCGTCAGGGCGTCGCGTTCGATGACCTCGCACAGGGCGTGGCAGATGGCCTCCTCCAGCGAGTTGCCCGATGCCAGCCCGTTGCTGCTGTTGATGGCGAAGCACTGGACTTCGTGGAAGCTGATGTAGTAGCCGGCCAGGCTCAGCGGTACGTGGACCGGCTCGTCGCGTAGCAGGTCGTAGCCTTGGGTCCACGAGATCGGCACGTCCGGGCGGTAGGCGTGACCCGGCGCGAGGTTGTGGTCGGCCGGGTTCAATACCGCCCGCTCAGCGGCGTCCAGCTCGGTGTACGAGGCGACGAGGTCCGGCGTGCGGGGCTGCCAGGCGGCGAAGCGCTCCACCGCCTCCATGATCGCCGACGCCCGTGCGTCGTCGTGGGTGCGCCCCTTGCCGTTGTAGACCGAGAGCAGGTCGTGGGATCGCGGCACGATGGCGTTGTGGACGGGAATGCCGACGCGGTCGAGCCACGTGATGTCGGCGACCCGGGACACTCCCACCGTCCGCAGCAGGGGAGTGACGCGCTCAAGGGTCTGGAGCGTGGTCACCTCGCGGGTGGGCCCAACCTTGGGGACGCGCTCACGCAGCTTCAACGTCCACCACCGTCGATCGGTCGGGTTCGGCGACGACGGTGTTGCTGACAGGTCGGCCGGTTCGGGCATTCATCAAGCTCTCCCTCCGAGGGGCATTGCCGTCAGCACCGCGGCGAGTTCCTGTTTGGCGACGATCGAATTCCGCCTGCGCGGCGTGAGCCAGGATCGGGTGGGTGGCGCAGATCCCGGTGCTGCCGCGGCGCTGGCGTCAACCCTGATCCAGGCGCGCGGGCGCCGGCAAGGGGTACGCCCGTGCCGAACTGTTCGGAACGTTCGGAACGCAGGACCGGTACGCCCCCGGCTCCTGACCGGGTTGACGTCGGAGTGGGCGAGCTCGCGCCCGGGCCACAACCAGCGTCGGCGTGCGGGTGCGCTCAACCAGACGCCGGGCGTGCCCGCGAACGACCCGACGCCGTCGCCGGCATGCTTGGCCGACAGCCACCCGCGACCGTCGTGTCCGCCGCCGTCCGGTGCGACCGTGTGCCCCCTCGGACACAAACCATTACCCCACGGTGCGCGCTGAGATCCACTGCGGCGCGCACCGTTTGCGTTTCCGGCTGGTAGGTGAGCCGGAGCCCGAGTTGCCGGTAGACCTCGGACTTGTCGGCAGGGTCGGCGTCGCGGAGCACGGCGGTGATGTCGCCGAGTGCGGTCACCAGGGTCGTGATTTCTGCTCGGCTCATCCGGCGCGGGGTGGCGCCCGTGTTCGCGCGTAAATCTGCTTCCGCGTGGGCGCGTTCGGCCTGTGTCTGGGCGATCCAGCCGGTAACCACCGTCGGGTCGGCTCCGGCGTCGAGGGCTGCTCGGTAGCGTTCCAGCTTGGCGTTGCATTCGGTGATGATTGCCTGGGCTGCCTTGCCGTGACCGGGCGGATGATCCAGGGGTTGGGCGTCGGCCATCGCGGTGATCGTCTGCTCGATGCGGTGGGGTGTGAAGGCGGAGGCCAGCCAGGTGTCGAGCGGGTCGGTGAGGGCGTCCTCGCGCAGGTACACGTTGCGGGGATGGTCGACCTGGTTGGCGAGGGCGTACTCCTGGGGGAAGCGGCAGCGGTAGTAGGCGTTGCCGTGGTTGTACTGGCCCTGCATGAGTCGGTCGCAGGCTGCGCAGTAGATCAGGCCGCGGAAGACGTACGGGTTGCGGGTGCGCTGCTTGACGTGTTGACCTCCGGTGCCCCGTCCGCGCTTTTGAAGGATTGCTTGGGGGCCTGTTCGAAGGTTGCGTCGTCGATGAGTGGTTCGTGGGTGATCTCCTTGGAGACCACCCACTTGTCGCGGGCGTTCCAGCGCATGATGCCGGTGTGGCCCATCGCTACGTCGTCGACGTCGAGCAGTACCTCGTCGGTGCGTTGTTTGTTCCATACCTGTCGCCCGGTGTAGCGGGGGTTGGTGAGGATGACGCGGACGGCGCTCTTGGACCAGGCGATGCCGCTGCGGTGGGGGTTGCGGGCGCGGTCGTGTGCGGACGGGCACGGTACGTGGTTGGCGGTGAGTCCTTCGGCGATAGCGAAGAGGCCGATGCCGGCGAGGAACTCGGCGAAGATCCGCCGGACGATCGGCGCAGTGTGGTCGTCGGGAGTGAGGCCCTTGAGGCGTTTGCCGTCGGCGGCCTTGGCGGGGTTGGGGTGGGGGCCGAGGTCGCGGAGGGTGTAGCCGTAGGGTGGGCGTCCGCCGAGGTAGCGGCCTTCGAGGAGGGTCTGAGCGGTCATGGCGGTACGCACGCGAAGCTTGATCCGGTTGCGTTCGCCCTTGCTCATGCCGCCGAAGACGGACATGACGAGTTCGTGTGCTCGTTGTCGGGGTCGATGGGGCCGCCGATCTCGGGCACCCAAAGTTCGACGCCGTAGTGGGCGAACATCGGCACCGTGAGACCGAACTGGTTGCCGTAGAAGGCACGGTGGGGTTCGCCGACGACGACGGCGGAGTACCCGCGCCGTGGGTCGCGCAGCGCGGCGAGAAGCAGGCTGGCCTGGGTCCGGCGTTGCCACGGGAGGGAGCGGCTCTGGCCGATGTCGAAGTACTCGGTCACGATGCGTCCGCCGTGGGGCTGGATGAGTGTGGTCGCCCGCGTGAGCTGCCAGCTCCGGGACGATTCGGGGTCCTGGTTGTCCTCGGTCGACACGCGGCCGTAGAAGGCAAAGGGTTTCGGCTGAGGGGTGGTCATCCGTTCTCCTCGATCGGGTTGTTTGTGCGGCGGCCGTTGACGCGTTTGAGCAGATTCAGTAGGGCGGCAGCGGCACCAGGGTGCAGCTCAGGTGGCTGGTGGGGAGCCTCCACCCTGATGAATGCGGTCGTCGCACGCCCGTCGACGTCGTCGACCGTCCATGAACCGTCGCCTTCACTGCACCTGTCAAGTCGCTTGTCCGGTGCCACGCCCGTCGCCGGATTGGACTCCTTGCGTTGCTGATGTTGGTGATCGGACGGCAGAGTCATGCGCCTCCGTCCGGTGGCTGACTTGGCGGAGACATCCGTCGGTGGCCGTGCATCGTTCGCTCCTTGGCCTCCACGACTGCGTTTCCGAAGAGGACGGGCTGGAGCGCGACGCGGGCATTGGCCTCGGGAGCGAGCGGGGTGGTCGTGCTGCACCTCGATGCGTTGGAGGCTCGCGCCGTGTCGGATGGGTGGGTTGTCATGGAGGGGTCCTCCGAAGTTGGCTCGTGTGCCGGTTGCTTTGGCAGGCATGAAGAAGCGGCCGATGCCGTCAGGCATCGGCCGCTCGCTGAGCAGGGGCAGGCATTACATCTTGGCGGTTGTCATGTCCTCGCCTCGAGACGGACTATCGTTGCTGGGCGGAGCGACTGCTGGCGCGCGTCTGCGTGGACTAACGACCTCGTGCACGGTTGTCTGGAGTCGCCGTCTCCTCGGGGATTGGCCGCTTCATCGGTGGTGGGCTGTGGCTGGTAAGGCCTTCGGTCGCTTGGTGGTGTGTTCGGTGCGGTCGGTGTGTTGGTGGTCGGACAGCGGGCCTGCGATGGCGCGGATGGAGGCGTCGAAGTGTTCGCGTCGGCCGTGGTAGCGGGCCAGGATCCGCCAGTTCTTGAGGTGGCCGATGACGTGCTCGACTCGGATGCGCTGTGACGAGTGCCGTTTTCGAGCCGCGTCGTGTGCGGCGATGACGCTCGGCGGCAGCGACTTCTGGCCTTTCCGCGGTTTGGGCCTTGGGGTGATCACCGCGCCGGCGGTGTCGGTACCGAGTCCTTGGTAGCCGGCGTCGGCGAGGACCTGAACCCCGATCGGCGTGTGGAGAAGCAGGTCGACGAGGCCTGCGGTCCGTGCCTGGGTGAGGTCGTGCATCGGGCCCGGCGGGGTCTCGCCGCAGAAAAGCAGCCGACCGGCCGGATCGCAGATCACCAGGGCTTTCATCGTGTTCAGCCGGGCCTTGCCGGATACGGAACGGTTCCGGCCCGCCCGGCCCTCGACCGGTCGGCGGACTCGTACCTCGGTGGCGTCCATCAACGCCTGCGGGTGGTGGCCCAGGTAGGCCACCACGTCCGCGAGGGTGCGTAGCCTGACTCCGTCGGGTACCCGGCAGCCACGCTCGGCCAGCAGCGGTCGTACCTCGGCGACACTGCGGGTGATCGTCGAGCGGTGCACTCCGAACCAGGCGGCCACCACGTCATGGGTCAACCCGTGCCGTAGATGCACCAGCGTGGCCAACAGGCGATCCTTGAACGCGAACCGGTGTTTCGCTCCAGCGCCAATCTCACGCCGACGCGTCCGCGCGGCAAGCCGATCGCGGTGCCGGGCCTGCCAGCGCGGCGCCAGCTCCACAACCAAGCCCTCGATCACCAGCCGGGACAGCCCCATCATCCGACGATTCATCATGATCGCAGCACCAACCATGACAGGAACAACGATCATGGATACCTAAAGATCCGCAACCATGCACGAGGTCATTAGGACGAGCCCACCCCAATCGCCGCCTAACATCAAACCGGATCCCGCGACGGCCGTCTCCTGCACCATCAGCGCGGACGTGGCCGAGGTCTCGGGTGCGTTGGCGCCAAGGGAGCGAAGTCCCGCGCCTCATCGATCAACTCAGCCGAGGCGCGATTCGAGCTGGTCAAGCCGGTGCGCACGTTTCCATCCAAAAGCGCCAGCGTAACTTTCCGCGCCTGCGCCTGTGCGCTCCGATCCTGCACCTCGGCGACGACGACGCCAGCGCCGGCTACATCCGCATCAAGCAACGCCAGGCCACCGACTGGCCTCATCGACCTAATCCAATTAATTGCTCACCCAGGGTACCCCCTGGTGACTCGGTGTGGCAGTGTGGTCGACGGAACGTAGCTACTGGGTCGATCTCCGTTGTGGAGAATCGTCCTCGACCGTGTCTCGTTCCGCCCCTAGCCCCAACGTTGTTCGCCTGGGAGGCGTGCATGAGAAAGTTGATCGGTACCTTCGCCCTGCTATTGACCATCGCCGTCGTGGGCATCCCGAACCCTGCTGCGGCTTCTGCCCCCAACCAAACCTCCACTCGGCATTGCATCGGCAACCTGGACACCGGCCGAATCACCTGTGCCAGCGACCAACAGCAGGCCCGGCAACTCAGCGATGTCGGAGCAGCGGCCCTGACGATCGCCATCTTCTACGACAACACCGGCTACAACACTGCTGCGGGTACATTCACATGGACCCAGTCCCGCCAGTGCACCGGCACCTACGACAGTGAATGGCAGTGGGACGATCTCAGCAGCATCGGCTGGAACAACCGGGTCAGCTCGGTGCATACCTACAACCAGTGCGACGTCAAGTTCTTCGGCCTAGTGAACTTCGGGGGGGCCTCCTCGACCTGGATCGATCAGGCACCAAACCTCGGCACCATTGGCGACGGCTGGAGCAACCGAGCGGGCTCGGTCAAGTTCTCGTAGGGCCTGTCTTGTCGATGATGGAAGCCAGATGATGGCGGCGATGAGGACGAGGCTGGCTCGGTAGAGGGATGCGCGTTTGGCGTAGCGGGTGGCCAGGTCGCGCCACTGCTTGAGGCGGTTGAAGCAGCGTTCCACCACGTTGCGCTTGCGGTAGATGACCTTGTCGAACGCTGGGGGTCGCCCGCCGGCGCTGCCCTTGGCGGCACGGCGGGCGACCTGGTCGGATCGTTCGGGGATGACGTGCCGGATGCCGCGGTGCCGCAGGCTCGACGGGGCCCGGCAGCTCGTGGCGGCGCTGTGCGTCAACGTCGACGGGTTCCCGGTGGTGCGGGGCCGGACGTCGGGTGGCCGGGCGTACGCGATGGTCGCCTCCGGCTGGTCCGGCTGGCAGCCGTCGGCGCCGGCCCGCAGCCGCCAGCGCGCGGCCGCCCTGACGTCGCCGGCCGCCCTCGACGCGGCGGTGCGGCGCGCGGTCGCCGCCGGGTTCGCCGCCGAGCGGCAGCGCGCCGCCGCGGCGGCGACGGTAGAGCGGATCGCCGCGTCGATCGGCCGGGACCGGAAGACCCTCGTGGCGGCGCTGGCCGCCAAGGTGCATGGCGAGTAAGGGAGGAACGGGCGTGGGCTGCAACTGCGGCAGCAAGGCCAGGGCACGACGGTTTGGGCGTTGTCCTACGGGGACGGGCGTCGGGGCGGCGAGTACGGATCGAAGACGCTGGCGGAGGTCGCCGACGTGCAGAAGGGCGGCGGCGGCGTCATCCGCCAGATGCAGAAGTAGAAGGGCGGTGCGGTGCCATCCAGCAGCGCACCGCCTCACGTCTATTTCAGGGGCCGCCACCTCCGTTCAGAGGTCGGACGGTCCATCACGTCAGCCGACTTCACCTGACAATTCAGTCGTCCCTCGGCGCGGATTGACTCGTTCAGCGGTCATGGCAGTGTGGCAGAGATCCCGCTCGCAGGAGCATGCCCGTGCCGGCGACGGCGCAGCTGACCGCTACCGCGGTGAGCAGCCAGTGATAGCCGGTCACGTGCAGTAGTGCGGCGGCGGCCAGCGGTGCGGCGGCTCGGGAGATGGTGACGGGCACAGCGAGGACGCCGGCGATGCTGGCGTACGCCATGGTGCCGTAGCGGTCGGCGAGCAGGGCGGGGGCGGCGAGGCTGGACACGCCGAAGCCGAGCCCGAACGCCACGACGGCGATGACAGCGCCGGCGCGGTTTCCGGCGAGGACGGGTAGGCAGGCGGCGGCGACGGCCTGGATGGCGAAGATCGCCGCGACGATGGTGGTGATCGGGGCGAGTCGTCGGGCTGCGGTGAGGACGATGCGGCCGGTGACGGAGAGGACGCCGAGCAGGCCGGTGACGGTTGCGGCGAAGGTCGCGGGGTGGCCGCGGCTGGTGAGGTAGCCGACGAGGTGGACGACCATGGTGCTGGTGGCGGCGCCGTGGGCGACGAAGGTGATCACGAGGATCCAGAATCGGATGTCGTGGGTCGCGGTCCGGGCTGAGGCCGGGGGGGCTTGTGGCCGGTGGTGCATCGGCGGGTGGGGTGCCCTGCGGATGGTGAGAGCGTGCAGGGGCACGGTGATCAGTCCGTGTATGGCGGCGAGAACGATCAGCGCGGTGCGCCAGTCGAGGTGTTCGACGAGCAGGCCGGTGAGGGGCAGGAAGATCGTGCTGGCGAAGCCGGCGACGATGGTGACGGCGAGCAGGGCGGTGTTTCGTCGGTCGGGGGTGAACCAGGTGACGATGACGGCGAAGGCGGGTTCGTAGAGGACCATCGCGCCGGTGATGCCGATGCCGATCATCACCGCGTAGAGCTGCCAGACGGCGTCGACCTGGGACCAGGCCAGGACCAGGGCGGTGGCGGTCGCGGAGCCGGTGGTCATGAGGGCGCGTCCGCCGTGGCGGTCGAGCCACCGTCCGACAGGTATGGCCATGAGTGCGCCGGCGAGGACGGACGCGGTCAGGGCGCCGGTCACGGCGGTGGTGGACGCGCCGAGCGCAGCCGCCATCGGGTTCAGCAAGACGGCGTAGGCGTAGTACAGGGTGCCGTAACCGACGGTCTGGGTGATGGCGAGCGCCGCGACGATCCGCCTGCCGCGGGTAGTGTGCCCGCCGACTGTGGGGTCGGCGGGCACCGTCGTGGTGGTGGGCATCAGCTGGCGCAGCAGCCGCCGGTCTGGCCGTTGGCGGGGGCCGCGTCGAGCGTGACCAGGCTCAGCGGCGCCGACAGTAGGCCGCCGGAGATGCCGGTGGCCAGACCACGTCCGGCCGGCTCGGCGGCGGGAGCGGGGCCGCAGCAGTCGGTGCCGTCGACGGAGTCGGCGGGGTTGCTGTTGCACACCCCGGTCTCGGGCAGGTCCAGCTGGACGTCGCGAGCAGCCTCCCAATCGCCGGCGAGGGCGGCGACGACGGAGCGGACCTGCTCGTAGCCGGTGGCCATGAGGAACGTTGGGGCCCGGCCGTAGCTCTTCATGCCGACGGCGTAGTAGCCGGCCTCGGGGTGCGCCAGCTCGTCCACGCCGTGCGGGGGCACCGTGCCGCAGGAGTGCTCGTTCGGGTCGATCAGCGGCGCGAGCGCCCGGGTGGCCCCCATGACCGGGTCCAGGTCCAGCCGCAGCTCGGCGGCGATCGAGTGGTCGGGGCGGAAGCCGGTTGCCGCGACGATCCGGTCTACGGTCACCGACTCCTCCCCGCCATTGGCGTGCCGGACGACAACAGCGACGCGGCCGTCGGTCGGGGTGAGGGCGTGCACCGAGAAGCCGGTGAGCAGCCGGATCCGTCCCGCGTCGACGTGCTCACGCAGCCGGGAACCGAGAGCCCCACGCGCGGGCAGCGCGTCGGCGTCCCCGCCGCCGTAGGTGCGGGCGGGGCTGGTCGAGCGGATCGCCCAGGTCACCTCGGTGCCGGGCGCCACGGCTGCCAGCTCCGCCAGTGACAGCAGCGTGTTCGCGGCAGAGTGGCCGGCGCCGACGACCAGGGTGTGGCGGCCGGCGAACCGGGTCCGGTCCGCGCCGAGCACGTCCGGTAGCGCGTGCTCCAGGAAGGCGGCGGCCACCTCACCACGAGCCGGCAGCCCGGACGCGCCGAGCACGTTCGGCGTGCCCCAGGTGCCGGAGGCGTCGATGACCGCCCGGGCGAGCAGCTCGTCACCGTCGGCGAGCCGGACCAGGAACGGCGTCTGCTCGCGGCCTGCGGTGCGCAACCGGTCCAGGCCGAGCCGGCTGATCGCCTCGACCCGGGCGCCGTAGCGCAGGTGCGGCTTGAGCTGCGGCAGCTCGGCGAAGGGCTGCAGGTAGTCGGTGGCAAGTTCGGCGCCGGTCGGCAGGGCGTCAAGGTCCGGGACGACCCAGCCGGCCTCGTCGAGCAGCCGTCGGGCGGCCGGGTCGATGTTGTACCGCCACGGGGAGAACACCCGCACGTGCCCCCACTGCCGCACCGCCGCGCCCGCAGTCTCCCCCGCCTCAAGGAGGGTGAAGGAGATACCGCGCTCGTGCAGGTGCGCGGCAGCGGCCAGCCCCACCGGACCGGCGCCGATGACCACGACCGGCAGCTCGTCGACAACGCTCATCAGAAGGCTCCTCTTTCTTGACACTATTCGAACCAATGGCTGGACAGGCCGCCCTGCCCGAACCGGACTACTAGGTGACGCGGGGACTGTGACGTTCGAGCCGGACAAGCTTCTGGCAGCGGCAGCCCAGTCCTCTGGCGCTACCGGCCCATCGCGGCGTGGGCGGCGGTGCGAGTGTCGTCGTAGCGGCGCTGCGCGCGCTGCTCGGCGGTGGTGACCTCGGCGCAGGAGTCGCAGAACCGTACCGCCGCCGTGACTGCCTTCGCTCGGCGAATCCGTCCGAACATGCCGTTCTCCTTCCGTCACGGACGCTGTCTTGACGTCCGTCTAAGCAGAGACTTGCACGTTGATTAGAAGGATGTCAACCTAGAGGAATGTCGAAGCAAGGGACGTCCCTCACTCTCGTCGACCTGAGCGCTGATACCCCTTGCTGCCCGCCGTTGGCGCAGCGGCGGGTGCCTGCCGAGACCGCCGCAGTGCTGGCTCCGGCGTTCAAGGCGCTCGGCGATCCGGTACGTCTGCAGCTGATGTCGATGATCGCTTCGGCGGAGGGCGGTGAGGCGTGCGTGTGTGACCTGACACCCGCCTTCGACCTCACCGGCCCGACGATCTCCCACCACCTCAAGACGCTGCGGGAGGCCGGGCTGGTCGACGCCGAGCGGCGCGGCACCTGGGTCTACTACCGCGCCCGGCTAGGCATCCTGGGTCAGCTGGCGGCGCTACTCGCCGTCGAACCGGTCCTTGTGGCCTAACGGGCGCACCAGCCCGGGCGTCCGCGGGCGGTCCTGGCCGTCCTGAGCCCTGTCGTCAGTCGACCTTTGCGCTGGCCCTGAGACCACTACGGGCTGGTTGGTGGCTTCCTCGCCGCCAGCGCCGGCTTCCGCTGGCCACGTACTCGGCCAGGGCGGTGATGACGTGGGTGGCGTCGCGGCCGACGCCGCGCAGGGTGTTGGACGAGAACGATCGCTGGAACTCGGTCCCCAGGTAGACGAGCCCGGGATGGGTGGTGGAAAGGCCGCCAGCATGTGCGGGCAGGCCGCGGTGCAGCGCCCCGGTTGGGGCGAGGTATCCG
Source organism: Micromonospora sp. NPDC023633 (assembly GCF_040640035.1). Classification (NCBI taxonomy): domain Bacteria; kingdom Bacillati; phylum Actinomycetota; class Actinomycetes; order Micromonosporales; family Micromonosporaceae; genus Micromonospora; species Micromonospora sp. NPDC023633. Next base: position 24,820 of record NZ_JBFABB010000012.1, read on the forward strand.
AGGTCGGGCCGGTATCCGGTAGCGAAGATCACGGCGTCGACGGGTTCGGTGGTGCCATCGGACCAGGTGACGCCGTCAGGGGTGAATGCGGTGAACATCTCGCGGCGGGTGAGGAGCCCGGAGGCGAGGGCGTCGCGGTAGACGCCGGTGTCGAGCACGGCCGCGTGCTGGATGAGGCGGGTGAGCAACCACCGCGGCATGCGGTCCGCGCCGGTGACGTCGAGCCAGTAGTGCAGGTCCCGGCCGCGGATGCGCTGCGGAAGGAACTGGACGGCTGCTCGAGTGGCCAGGGTGACGGTGGCGCGCGGGGCCAGTTCGTGGGCGACCTGGATCGCGGAGTTCCCGGCGCCGACGACGACGACCCGCTTTCCGGCGTAGGGGTCGGGTCGGCGGTAGTCCGCCACGTGTCGCACCTCCCCGACGTAGTCGGATCGGCCCGGCAGCACGGGCAGGTAGGGATTCCCGAAGGAGCCGCTGGCGGCGACGATGCCCGCCGCGGCGAGTTCGTCGCCGGTGTCGGTGCGGACGAGGTAGCCGCCACCCGGGCGCGGGTGCACGGCGTTGATGCGGACGCCGGTGCGGATCTCGGCGTCGACACTGCGGGAGTAGCGTCGCAGGTAGTCGACAGCCTCGTCGCGGGTCGGATAGCGGTCCGGATCTTCCCCACCGAACGTCATGCCGGGCAACGCGCTGTATCGGGCCGGGGAGAACAGGGTGAGGCTGTCGTAGTAGGCCGGCCAGGAGCCGACCGGCTCTGCCCCGGCGTGCAGGACGAGCGGGCGGAGGCGCGCGGAGAGGGCGGCGTGCGCGGCGGCGAGGCCGGACTGGCCGCCGCCGACGATGATGATCGGTTCTGGAGAGGCACTCACCCCCTCATCATATAGTCATTTTGTTGAATGACAATATGACGGTGGTGCGGGAGGGTGTGGGTATGGAGCAGACGACGTCCGAGCGGTGCCCTGAAGCGTCCGCACCTCGGGAGCAGGGCAGCTCGCCCGTCGCGCTGGCGGAGGACACACAGGAGTTCCTGAAGGCCCTGGGTAGCCCGACGCGACAGCGGATCATGATGCTGTTCGCGCAGGGCGCGGAGTTGTCCGTCGGAGAGGTCGCCGAGCGAGTGGGGGTCAGCCAGGCGACGGCGTCGCAGCAGCTGACCCTGCTGCGACGCGGCCGGGTGGTGACGTCGCGGCGTGCCGGCAAGACCGTCTACTACCGGGCGGACCGCGACGGGGTGCTCACCGCGCTGACCGATCTGCGCTCATACCTGCTGACCTGTTGCTGACCGGCCATGGCTTCGCCGACCGGATGCGATGAGGGTGCCCTCCCAGGCGGGAGGGCACCCTCATCGAGAAGTGGCCGTTGGGCGCCGGCCTGGTCGCGCAAGTCTTGCATGGCGACCGTACTTCTCGGCGATGTGCGGGCCTGCTGGCAGACGCTGATTGTCGGCGGGCTACAGGTTGTTGATTCGGGCCAGTAGGTCTGCCTCGGTCAGGTTTTCCAGGACCGCGTCCTGCTTGCGGGCCAGGACCGCCAGCAGCTTCTCCTTCTCCAGCTTCTTGGCCGCCGCCGCCTTCGCCGCCTGGTCCTCCGTAAGGCGGACGGCGATGACGTGCTTGACGACCTCCAGCTTGGTCTCCAAGGTTGCCTTGGCCGGATTGGCCTCGGTGGCCACGAACGACTCGGTGTCGACGGCCTTGAGTTCGGCGTTGACCGCCTTGGCCACATCATCGAGGCTGAAGCCGGACCTGGCGGTCAGCGGAAGCTCCCACAGCTGTTCCGTGGTCAGCAGTCCCTTGGCCGACGGATAGCGGAACTTCTCCCGTGTGGCCTTCTCGAAAATGGTCACGGTAGCCTCTCTGGAATATCTGGGTAGGGATTCAGAACTGGATGCTGATGAGGCGGCGCCGGCCGCCGGTCATGGTCACCTTGGCGACCACAGAGCTGCGGACCGTGGAGCTGAAGCCGAGGCCGGAAAGCTGATCCGGAGACGGCTCGCACTTGGTGCGGTCGCCGAGAACCTCGAACACCTTGCGGTGCGGTTGCAGGTCGCTGCGGAGGAACTCGTTGTAGATCCCCCGCGTCGGCTGGTCGTTCACGCACCCCTTCAGGATGAAGAAGTAGTGCCGGTTGCCGACCTCGTTGTCGTCGAAGTAGTTCGGCGAGTACATGATGGTGGACACCGGTACGAACTGTTCGGTGGTGATGCCCCACAACTCCTTGCCCGCACTGCCCGGCTGCACGTCCTTACCCGGCCGGAAAGCGGTGATCACCCCGCCGGCAACCGTCATCCGGCCCACCTCGACGGTCTCCTTGTGGCCGACCGCGCGCTCGTGGCTGTAATGCTCGATCTTCCCGTTGCTCTCGGTCTCGATCACGAAGCCGACCTGGGTGCTGTCCCGCTTGCGGTATTGGTTCACCTCGATCCGGTACTCACCGTCGGGGACACGGTCGGTCCAGGTGACGTTCTCCACCGGCTCGCGGGAGAGCGTCCCGCTGGCGTTCATGTCGACGTCCAGCTTGTTGCGCTTCTCCTGGTACCAGATGTGGTCGCCGTTGGGTTCGTACACGTGCAGGTCTAGGTCGTCGTGGTTGAACCAGGACAGGCTCACCCGCAGCTTGCCGGTGACGTTGCCGCCGGCCCGCTTGACCTTCTCCCTGATCGAGTCGGTGACGTTGCCGCCGTACGACCAGCCGAAATCGTTGTCCCACTTGAACAACCGCGGAGCAGCCGGGCACCGGCCGGTGGTGAGGCTGACGAGGTGCGGCTCGTAGGTGTTGGCGACCCACAGGTCGATGGTGGCGGCGCCGGGCAGGATGTCCTTCATGAAGGAGACCACGGGAATCTCCTCCGGCTTGGCGTCGCGAAGGAGCGCACCTGACGACCGGGTGGTGGCCGCCTGCATGAGCAGCCCTTCGATGCCGTCCTTCATCCGTGCCTGGGCGTCGTTGTCGACCCACAGCACGTTGGTGACCGACACGTCGGACAGCCGGGCGAACCGTCGCTGCAACGACTCCTCGATACCCAGCTCGGCAATGGTCCTCATGGCGGCCTTGACCATGCCCGGGGTGATCAACGCCGTGGGGCGCTGGTAATTCTGCGGCGCCACCTTCGCCTCGAACGACCGGACCGCCTGCTCCAGGTCGACGCCCGCGGAGAGATCCTGGACGAGGGTGCCGATCACCGTGTTGCGGAACCGGGCCGCCGGGTTCATGGCGTTGGCGAAGACGAAGGCACGTCGGTCGGTCGCCTGGGTCCACCGGTTCTGCAGCGAGCGGAACTCGGTCACCGCCCGGCGATGCTCCGCGCCGCGGTAGAGGGCGTTGTCGTCGACGAGGTCGACGACGGTGTCCAGAGCGTGCCGGGTCAGCTCGGCCAGGCCACGCTGGAAGACCTGCACCGCGGCGTCAAAGTTGCCCTGTGCTGCGCCGACGTCCTCGATGCGATGCCGCTTCTCCACCCGGCCGTGCAGGTGGTGCCACACCTCGACCTGGCCGTCGCGCAGCGTTCGGGTGGTCTTCGTCCCGTACTGCGCCTGAGTGGACCGGAAGATGGTGGACAACGGCAGCGTAAGAACGAACTCGTCCAGAGCGGCGGCGACGACGGAGAAGACCGGGTCGGATGCCGACACCCCGGACCAGACGGTACGGACCCGCCCGTCGTGGATCTCGACGACGTTGCCGAAGTGCTTGATGAAACCGCGGCAGGTCGAGCAGTCGTACTCGGATCGCTCACGGAACCGCAGATTGGTGCCGGCGGGGAAGGAATCGAGAAAGGTGAGCCAGAGTGAGTCCCGGTCGAGACCGTCGCCGACGGCGTACAACTCACCCTTGGACATCGCGGACAGACGCGAAGTCACATCCGTCACGAACTGCCGGAAATCGCCCACTGCGTCATCCTCCTTGATCACCGGAGATCCTACGAAGTGCCTGCAATCGGAGAAACGCATTTCCGGCTGTCCGCACGGTCACGGACGGGCGCCGGTGGCCGGCGGTCAGTCGACCGGATTCGCGTACGGCGGTGGGGTGCCGAGCCGGCGGTCAGTAGTTCCGCAGTTGGCCAGTGGCGCCGTTGAGCAGATCCCGGCTCACGCCGTGGTTGCCTTCCCAGGCACCGGCAAACCTGGGTGGTCGGGTCATGCTCCGCATGGTGATTTCCTCGTCACCAACAACTCCGCCGACTCTGCGAGGAGATCGGTGTCCTCTCGCTCGAACTACGTGCCGAGATCGAGAGGGTCGCCTGAGACCTGACCCGAGTAGCGGATCTCGAACAACTTCTCAAGCACGCCAGCTCGCACCGAGGGACCGTGTGAACGCGCGCTTGATCAGGTGCTCGCTCATGCCGCGATCCGCGCGTCACGCAACGTGAACGGGGACGGCGCCCCGGCAGGCACCGGAACTGCCGAGATCAGTGCGCGTCACCGCCGTAGCCTGTCTGCGGAGGCGGCGGTTGGTGGTGGCCAACCCTGGACTCGACAGGTAGCAGCTATCCGGCCGAACAGTCCAAGATCCGCCCGTCGCTAGTGCCGATGAGTAGACGTCCCGGTCCGGCTACGGTCAGCGCGGTCGGTATGGCGGCCACCCCTGCAACGGTGAGTTGCCGGCGCCAGCGCACGGTGCCGACATGAAGGTCGAGTGCGACGATCTCACCATCGTCGTAGGCGACATACGCGGTTTCCGCGTCGGCGTCGAGGTCGGTGGCCTTCCGGTCGGTCCGGAAAACCCAGCGCGACTCTCCACTGGTCACCTTGCGCCGTACTACGAACGAGCCGCCGGGCTGCAACCCGTGGCCGTGATACACGGTGCCGGCGTGAACGAGACTGCCGTCCGTGGTCTCCACACCAGGGCCGGCGAAATGTGTCTCACCCGGCGTCCACGAGTACGGGAGCAGGCGACGGAACTCCCGCTCCGTCGGTTCACGCGGACGCCCGGCAATCGGCGGATCCTTCAGGTCGGCTGCGGCGAGCCAGGCTTCACTCGGTTCGGGCGTCCACTCGCGCTCGCGGTCGATCTCCCGAAAATAGACCCGGCTGCCGCGCCGGATACGAAGCCTGCTGCGCTCCCCGACATGCCCGGCGGGTGCGACGGCCGGTAGACCGTCGGCGCAGCGCACCAGAGACGCCGGGGCGGACAAGGTGAGCTGCTCGAGCTGCGCCCCGTCCTCGGGCGAGAGCCGGACCAGGGACTGAGGACGTTCCTCCCACTCGGGCCGCATCAAACAGACCCAGACCGATCGCTCATCGGTCGCGACGACGATGTCACGGCCGCCCTTGTCGTCCGGAACAATCCACTGCCGATCCCCCGAGAGCAGCCAGGACTCCGCCTGAGCACCGTCGAGCGTCGCCAAGATCCTGCCGTCGGACAGTTCCTCGACCGCACGGACGTCACGCCGCAGATCCCAATCCCCGCTCAGACTGGAGACCGCACAGCGGGCGTCCTCCCGGCTGTCAAAGCGAGGCGCAGCGACCCGCGGTCCGGCCAACTCGACCCCGGTGGTACGACTCGCCAATCGCGTCGGCGCACCACCGCAACGTGTCCCTCAGCCCATGCATCTTTGTCCTGCCAGTCGTCAGGCGGCGCCATCAGCACGCGTAGTTCCTGGCCGGTGAGCCACTCCAGGGCGAGCACTTGACGGCCGAGCGGGTGCTCGATGAGTGACACCTCGGTACTTGTCTCCAGGTCCATCAGGAGCAACTCGCCTTCGAAGAAGTAGCCGCCGTCGTAGCGGCCCGTGCCTACCACCAGCAGGGGAAACGTGGGGTGGAAGGCCATCGCGTGCACGGGGTAGCCCGAACGGAGAAGAGCACGGCAACCCAGATCACCGACGTCGTAGACACCTACCGGTGCAGTAACAAACTCGTAGGTGCCCGCCACTGCCAGCAGGCCACGACTCTCCTCGGCGACGGCAAGGGCAGGCTCACCGACCTCGGCGAAGGGCCGATCACCGAGAACCCGGTCGATACGCAACGGACTGGTCACGCCAACGGTCTTTTCACCAGCTGAGGACGCAACACTTTCAGGCACGTTCCGCTGAGGGAGTCAGCTTCGGTTGCGCTTGGCCGAGCCGCGGCGTCCGGTGTACGTCACACTGCGGCACTGCGGCTTCACCGCGACCTGCGCGTCGGCCAAGGTCAGGTGCACGGATCTGGAACCCCTCTGTGGCTGTGCCCGGTCTTCGGACCGGGCGAGGATCGCAACTACCCCGAGCAGACGTAGTGAGCTTGTAGCTCACTGGCTGCCGGCGCTGTGACCGGTTTCGGGCGTGGTGGAGGACCGACCAACTGGTTGGACGCGAACCCACCTCGCTAACTCACGTTCCCTGGCTCGATTTAGTCGGATGGTGGTTGTGGTTGGCCTGGCCCAGGCCGGGATGCCGGCCGTGCGGGGGCCAGCCGGCGCACCGTGCTGCGGGGAGGCTGGATCTCAACGACGCCGAGTGCCGCCGCGGTCAGGTACTCAGAGAGCTCGTGCACCGCCAGCTGAGGTGCACGGATCTGCCGATGAGCGGTCGTCGTGACATGGGCATCCCGCGTGCCTGAGTCGGGTGCACGTGCTGTGTGAGTAGGACCCGGGTACGGGGCCGATCGCGCCTGGCAATCTGAGGGACCTCCGAAAGAGGAGACCCGAACTACGATGAGCCTGGCTCGGTGCCTGGTCTCAGGCACATCCACCCTTCCGCGCGCGAGTTCGGAGGCACCTTGAAGCTCTTGCTTACATCAGGTGGCGTCACGAACCCCAGCATCCACTCGGCGCTCGTGCAGCTTCTCGGCAAGCCGATCGGCGTCGCCAATGCCCTCTGCATTCCCACAGCTGAGTACGGGCACCCCATGTGCACCCCCGCCTCGGCCTGGCGTTTCATCGCCGGCCGGAGCCCGTCACCCATGTGCGACCTGGGCTGGAAGTCGTTGGGCGTGCTGGAACTCACCGCGCTGCCCACCATCGGCGCGGAGCGATGGGTCCCCTGGATCCGGGAGGCCGACGTGCTCCTGGTCGACGGCGGCGACGCGACGTATCTGTGTCATTGGATGCGAGCGTCCGGGCTGGCCGATCTGCTGCCTTCGCTGCCCGACTTGGTCTGGGTGGGCGTGAGTGCGGGAAGCATGGTGATGACGCCCCGTATCGGAACGGACTTCGTCGAGTGGCCGTCCGCGCCGGACGACCGCACCCTGGGAGTCGTCGACTTCTCGATCTTCCCGCACCTGGACGCTTTCCCAGCGAACACCCTCGCTGACGCGGAGCGGTGGGCCGCTGACCTCGGCGTCCCGGCCTATGCCATCGACGAACAGACGGCCATCAAGGTCGTCGACGGCTCCGTCGAGGTGGTCTCCGAAGGGCAATGGACGAAGTTCGGGTGAGGCCCCCGGGCGGCCATCCGGATCTGGCCGATGAGCGCGCGGCGCCCCACTCACATCGGCTGGCGAAGCACCTGCCATCCGCGCCGCAGCCAGGGTTCCGTCCCCTGCCGGAGCAACTCCGCGCAGCGCTGCGCCGTGGTCCTTGCAAGCTGGGCGTCGTCCGAGTCCATCCAGCCGTTCCGGCAGGCGTCTTCGTACTCATCCCAATCCTCGATTTCGACCCGTCCGTCAGGCTCGTGAAGCACCGGATCCAGCTCGAGATCGACATACTGCCAGCCGGCGTCGGTAACCTCCGGTGGAACGCATACGTCGATTTCCAGTCGTTGGTCAGCGAGATCACCGACCCACCACGCGACCCATGGACGATCCGCTGCCAGCAACACCACAACGGGTACGGACAGAGTGCCGCAGTCATGCGGAGCGCCCCATGCCGAACCCACCGGGCCTCGCAGCCACGTCCCATCAAGGTCCTGTCCGACGCGCTGGAGGTCGTACCAGAAGACGCCACCGGGGCGCTTGATCTTGCGTAGACGTACGGTCTCGATGGCCTCCCTGTTGCTCACGTAAGCAGCCTAGGGAAAGGCGAAGTGGCCGCACCTCGACGGCTCATGACCGTTTGCTTCTACCGCGAGGCGTTCGTCATGTCGCGTGCGCCGAGCGGTCAACGTACGAGGGCATGCCGTGAGCGGCGGGTTGCTCTGATCGGGCATCTTCACGGTCCCGGTCTCGCCAGCGTCACCCGTCACAGAGAACCTGATCCCGGTACTTGCGGAAGCCATGCCAGCCAGTGCTCTCGGCCGGGTGGCCACTGAGGAACTCGCCGGTAGAGGTGTCGAGCGCGCGACCACCAACACAGGCGGCGATCCGTGCGATGACCGTCAGGACGTCGGCGCTGCCTCCACGCACGTGCAACATGATGGAATCAACGGGGTCGTCGGACCCGATGTTGAGTTCGATGCTCCAAGTGGGCCCGGTCAAGTGGCCCCACGCCGGATCGGAGAGGTCGACGTCCCGGAAGCTGTCGACTAGCCGCTGCCTGACATCGCTCGCGGCAGCCAGGACCGGCGGTTCATAGTCCTTCGGCAACTCGTCGATCAAGTTGGCGTGCGGTGGCGCCTTGAAGATGAATACATCCCAGCTCAAGGTGTCTCCGGCCCTCGTCGTGCTGCCGCGTCAGTGTAGTGAAAGCAGGCGGGTCGCCAGGTTGCGATGGTCGGGAAGCAGCCGGGACGGGTTGAGGTTCGTGCTGCTCGGACGTCCTCAACTGCCGCGAAGCGCTCGCCACGGGTGGGGTTGAGAGCACTTGAGGGCCGGACGTAGAGCCGAAATCGTGGCGACGACGGGGCAGCCGGACGCAACCGGGACCACTATCGTGCGGCCATGAGACGACGCTCCACTGCCTCCCTCGTCGTACTCCTAGCGCTCGCCCTTGGTGGATGCGCCGTGATGGACGACCAGGCCGGCTCGCCGGTGCCGGGTTGCAGCCTCCCGGCCGACGTGGACGGGCTGCTCGACGCGTACGCCGACGACCCGGTCCTGGCGGTGACGCCGGACGGCGCGCAGCGGGTGGGCGACGTGGCCCGCAGCCGGGGATGCCGGCGGCTCAATAAGGAGGACGTCTCGAGCACCTCGGTCTCCCTGTCCTGGCGACCGGATCGGGACTGGGGCAACGCGGAGCTGCGACGCACCTACGACCCGGTGGCCGATGCCGCGGGCTGGCGTTACGCGGAGATCCCCGACCGGGGGCCGGCCGTTGATGGTGAGAGCTTCCTCAGCTGGTGCCGCAGCGTGCGGGACGTGCCCAGCCGCCTGATCGTGCGGTCCAACCCGACGCAGCGGGTCGACGTGCGGCCCAGCAGCGCCGACCGCTCGCCGTCGCCGCAGTGGTCGGTGGCCAGCCCAGCCGGCATCTACCTCACCATTTTCGCGGACCAAGCCTGCCCGGCGTCCTGACCGCCGAGGTCACCGCGCCAGGGCCGCGCTGATCGCGCGCACCGGGCGGCACGGTGGTTGGGGGGTCCGCCATGTACCCGACTACGAGCACCGATGGCTGCTGCCGGCATGGCACGCCTTCCGCGACGTGTGCGCAAGGCGGCGGGCGGTTGAATGGCGGGTCTACAACTTGCTGGTCGACGAGGAAGCGGGCGAGCGTTTCGTGGCCGAGCATCGAGATCCCGACCTTCCCTGAGCTGACACCGCGCCTCGCGATTCCCTGTATGACGAACGCACGAATCCGCCGCCGAACGGGCGTCAGGGGCCGCACCTGCCAGACCGACAAGTCAGCCGACCGCTCGTGCCGAGTTGAGTGCGTTAGCCAGCCAGCCCGTCGGAGCTCGGAGGCGTTCGAAGTAGTGGGCGGCGCGGGCGCGGGCGGCGGTGTTGGTCATTGGGCTACCTCCGGATCGTGCTTGGGTCAGCTGCGCGAGACGGCGGGGGGCGAGGGTGTTGGTCATCGGATGCCTCCGGCGCGGGGTCGAGTTGGGGCCATGAGGGCTTCCACCGGCTAGTTGTCGAACCAGAACACGATGCGCACGTCCTCCGGGGCACCCAGCTTGGCCAGCAGGTCGAGCCGACCGAAGTACCAGTCGTGGAGGAACCCACGAACCGTCTTCACCTGCGGCTCACCCTCACCACGCTGATCGGCGAACGTCTGGTCATAGTCGAACGCCAGCAGTTCAGCGAGGGTCAGCCACGTGTGGCTGTGCCCGTCAACGTTCCAGTCGTCGCTTTTGGCGCGAACCTCGGCGGACACGTCGGCGGGCAGGCCGCGCGGCTCGGCGATGACCGGCGACTCGGAGTAGTTCCGGACGTCGGCGAGGAACCCGAACAGGCCGTAGTCGCGGGCGCCGTCAAACGGGCACTGCTTTTCTTTGGGGAACTCGTTGTCAGGGAAGGTGTTGTCTCCGGCGTAGGCCCAGGTGCCGTTGGTGCGGGTTTCGACGTAGGCGTGGATGTCGCATCCCATGGGTGGCTCCTTTGAGGTGTTGGGTTAGGTGTACTGCCCAGGCAGGTTGGTCGAGGTTGTGTGACGACACGACGTAGATAGACGTGATGACGAAGGCCTCCGGTTGTGGAGTGGAGCTGTCTAGGAACCGCTCCGCCAACCAGGAGGCCTTCGTGTTCCACGCTAACGCCGCTTTGACCCCTCGTGCACGTCCTCGGCTTGCGCGTTTGATCGTGGATGAGGGATGGCCGGTCGCCCGGGCCGCGGAGCGCTGTGACGTGTCCTGGCCGACGGCGAAGCGCTGGGCCGTGCGGTACGCCGAGCTCGGGTCGGAGGGGATGGCCGACCGTTCGTCGCGGCCGCACCACAGCCCTACCCGCACCTCACAGCCGGTGGTCCGCAAAGTGGTGCACCTGCGGGGGAGACATCGCCTGGGCCCGGTCCAGATCGCCGGCCGCCTTGGCATGCCTGCCTCGACGGTGCATGCGGTGTTGACTCGCTGCCGGGTCAACCGTCTGTCTCACATCGACCGGCGAACCGGTGAACCCGTGCGTCGCTATCCGGTAGGCCACGGCTGAGCACTACATGTGAACGGCAAGGCTCCGCTGTTCGGCGACGAAGTGATCGCCGCGCCGATGCTTACGGCACCGCGCCCGGGTGCGGTCAAGGCCCTGGGCCGGAAGCCCGCGACTTGACCAGGCCACCTGGGTCCGTTCCTTCGACGGCGCCTGTCGGCGGTGCCGGCCGCCACCTTCTCGGGCCGACCCATCCCCGAGCGCCGCGCGGCGCCCGTGGGCGTGACGGCGGGCGGCAACGCCGCTAGCCTCGGCCTGTGGACCGGTGCGACGAGTGCGGCTTCGACTATGCCGGCGTCTCCATCGACGAACTGCCGTCGCTCCTGCGCACGCTCGGCGGGCGGTACGCAGCCGTCCTCGCCGAGGTGCGGCAGGTGCGCCGGCGTCCGGCCGACGGGGTGTGGTCGCCGCTGGAGTACGCCTGCCACGTCCGCGACGTACTCAGCGTGCAGGCCGAACGCCTCGCGCTGGCGCTGCGCGTCGAGGAACCGGAGTTCGCCCCGATGGGGCGCGACGAGCGCGCCGTGGCGGAGGCGTACAACGAGCAGGATCCCGCGACCGTGCTGGCGGCGCTGGGCGCGGCCGCCGACGACCTGGCCGCCCGGATCGGCGTGCTCGGCCCCGTGGAACTCGCCCGCACCGGGGTCTACCCGTGGCCGCGACCGCAGGCCCGCACACTGCTGTGGCTCGGCCGACACACCCTCCACGAGGGCGAACACCACCTGCTCGACATCCGCCGCGCCGCGGGATCGGAGGCAGCCAGCTAGAGTGCCGCCCGGTTCGCCGCGTCCGTGGTCTGGGCCTGCGGTGTGCCGCCGGCCGATGGTGTGGTGAGACGGCTGATGCCGGGCGGTAACCGGCCAGTTTCTGGCGGTGTAGACCGTGTCGCTACCCGTGTCAGGTGCGGCTCTTCAATGGCGCGGACCTGCAGTTGGGCTGAGGCCAGGGCCACGCGGTTGGCTTCACCGACCTGCACCCCGCCGAGGTCTGGTGGGTGGGACCACTTCTCCAGATCTCCCTGCTGTTCGGTGCTCTGCCGCGTCTACTGCTCGACGTCATCGAACCCGCCTCGGCCAGATACGGCCGCTTGCTGCCCGAGATGCTGCTCGTGGTCAGAATGCTCACCGCGCTGCTCGGGGCCGCTCGTCCCCTGACGCCAGCAGTGGATCATCGGGATCCTCAACGCCGCCGTCCTCGTCGGGGTCATCGTCACCGCCGCGATCGGATCGGCCGGGCCGACGCGGACCGCCTTCGACGACCGGCGGGATACCCCTTCACTTTTTGGGTGCCCGACGCGGCGCAGGGTGCCAATGCCACTGCGGCCACGTTCCTGACCACCGTGCCCGAGATCGGCACAGTAAGAGACGTGGTGTAGATCGATGTACAGCTTCTGGTCGGCCGTGCGAGGGTTGTCAGCGACTCGACCTTCTGGGGCGCCGGTCCCGCGAGCCAGGCCTTGACCCGGCTCTTCGGCTTGGTGGCCTCTCCGGCGATCCCGAAGAGGTCACCAAGGCAGCTAGACTTGCGCGAGCCTCAAGGTTTTGCCGATTGTCATCGGCGGTGGGGCAATGGTTCGTGTCGCCCTACCGACACAGCGCCCGCCGGGGAGCTCACGTCACATCGGGTCGCCGTGCCACGAGCGCCACAGCGCGGTGAGCAGTACGGGGCTGGTGGTGGACACGACGGCCGCCCGGCCGCCCGGACCCGGCCCCACCAGATGGGCGACCAGGTCCACGTCGAAGGTGTGCGGGTTGAGCCGAGGCAAAACCTGATTCATTCCAGAAGAGTGGACTATATTCATCACGTGCCGTCCGACTTCGAGACCCAGCTGCGGGCGGTCTCGCTGCGCGTGACCCGGCCCCGGTTGGCGGTGCTGGCCGCGCTGCGCGATCATCCGCACGTCGACACCGACACGGTGATCGCGCTGGTGCGGGCGGACCAACCCACGGTCTCCCACCAGGCGGTCTACGACGTGCTGCGTGCGCTCACCGACGCGGGTCTGGTGCGGCGCATCCAGCCTGCCGGCGCGACCGCCCGTTACGAGTCCCGGGTGGGGGACAACCACCACCATGTCGTGTGCCGCTCCTGCGGCGCGATCGCCGACGTCGACTGCGCCGTCGGCCATGCTCCCTGTCTCACCGCCTCCGACGACCACGGTTTCGCGGTCGACGAGGCGGAGGTCGTCTATTGGGGCACCTGCCCCGACTGCGCGACCGAACGCACCTCCCAGTGGTCCGCCAGTTCGGAAGGAACCAGATGAGCGACACGCAGGACAACGCCCCCTCCAGCGCGCAGGGCGTGGACAAGAAGGCGGCGGCCGGCTGCCCGGTCGCGCACGACTCCGTGACCGCGCACGGCAGCGAGAGCGAGAACCCGGCGATCGACTCGCCGACGCCGAAGACCGCAGGTCGTCCGCGCACCAACCGGGACTGGTGGCCCAACCAGCTCGACCTGTCGGTGCTGCACGCCCACTCGTCCAAGGCGAACCCGCTAGGGGAGAGCTTCAGCTACGCCAAGGAGTTCGCCAAGCTCGACGTCGAGGCCCTCAAGCAGGACATCGTCACGGTCCTCACCACCTCGCAGGACTGGTGGCCGGCTGACTTCGGCCACTACGGCGGCCTGATGATCCGGATGAGCTGGCACGCCGCGGGCACCTACCGCATCCACGACGGTCGCGGCGGCGCCGGCGACGGTGGCCAGCGGTTCGCCCCGCTCAACAGTTGGCCGGACAACGCCAACCTCGACAAGGCCCGCCGGCTGCTGTGGCCGGTCAAGCAGAAGTACGGCCAGAAGGTCTCGTGGGCCGACCTGCTCGTGCTCGCCGGCAACGTCGCCCTGGAGTCGATGGGCTTCAAGACCTTCGGCTTCGCCTTCGGCCGCGAGGACGTCTGGGAGCCCGAGGAGATCTTCTGGGGTCCGGAGGACGCCTGGCTCGGCGACGAGCGCTACGTCTCCGAGAAGGAGATGGCGGCCGACGTCGGGGCGACCGAGATGGGTCTCATCTACGTCAACCCGGAGGGCCCCCGCGGCAACGCGGACCCGGCCGCGGCGGCGCACTTCATCCGCGAGACCTTCGCCCGGATGGCGATGAACGACGAGGAGACCGTCGCCCTCATCGCCGGCGGCCACACCTTCGGCAAGACCCACGGCGCCGGTGTCGCCGACGACCACGTGGGCCCCGAGCCCGAGGGCGCCCCGCTGGAGGCGCAGGGCCTGGGCTGGCTGAGCACCTACGGCAGCGGCAAGGGCGGGGACACGATCACCAGCGGTCTCGAGGTGACGTGGACCGACGTACCGACGCAGTGGAGCAACCGTTTCTTCGAGATCCTCTTCGGCTACGAGTGGGAACTCACCACGAGCCCCGGCGGCGCGAAGCAGTGGGTCGCCAAGGACGCCGAGGCGATCATCCCGGATGCCCACGACCCGTCGAAGAAGCACAAGCCGACGATGCTCACGACCGACCTGGCGCTGCGCGTCGACCCGACGTACGAGAAGATCTCGCGTCGCTTCCTGGAGAACCCCGACGAGTTCGCGTTGGCGTTCGCCAAGGCCTGGTACAAGCTGCTGCACCGCGACATGGGGCCCGTCAGCCGCTTCCTCGGCCCGTGGGTGCCGGAGCCCCAGCTGTGGCAGGACCCGGTGCCGGCCGTCGACCACGAGCTCGTGGGCGACGCCGACGTCGCCGCCCTGAAGGCGAAGGTCCTGGAGTCCGGCCTCACGACCGCCCAACTGGTCTCCACCGCCTGGGCGTCAGCCGCCAGCTTCCGCTCCACCGACAAGCGCGGCGGCGCCAACGGCGCGCGGATCCGTCTCGAGCCGCAGCGCAGCTGGGAGGTCAACCAGCCCGAGCAGCTCGCAAAGGTCCTGGAGACCCTCGAGGGCATCCGGCGGGAGTTCAACTCCGCCGGCGGCGCGAAGATCTCGCTCGCGGACCTGATCGTGCTGGCCGGCTCGGCCGCCGTCGAGAAGGCGGCGCGCGACGCCGGCGTCGAGGTGACCGTGCCGTTCCGCCCGGGCCGCACCGACGCCAGCCAGGAGCAGACCGACGTCGAGTCCTTCCGGGTCCTCGAGCCGCGCGCCGACGGGTTCCGCAACTACCTGCGTCCCGGCGAGAAGACCCAGCCGGAGGTGCTGCTCCTCGACCGTGCCTACATGCTCAACCTGACCGCGCCCGAGATGACCGTCCTCATCGGCGGCCTGCGCTCCCTCGGGGCCAACGTCGGCGGCACGCGGCACGGGGTCCTCACCGACCGGCCCGGCGTGCTCACCAACGACTTCTTCGCCAACCTGCTCTCTCCGGGCACCCGGTGGAAGGCGTCGGAGTCCGACGAGCACGTGTACGAGATCCGGGACCTGGCCACCGACGAGGTGAAGTGGACCGCCACCGCGGTCGACCTCATCTTCGGGTCCAACTCCCAGCTACGGGCCCTCGCGGAGGTCTACGCCAGCCAGGACGCGCGCGAGAAGTTCGCGGCGGACTTCGTGGCAGCCTGGACCAAGGTCATGGAACTCGACCGGTTCGACCTCGCCTGACCTGGCTCCGAACGATGAGCCCCGGCCGATCCGTCAACGATCGGCCGGGGCTCGTCCGCCGTGGGATCCGGTTACCTGGGCTGGGCAGGGCGACCTCGTGGCCACGCGCCACGAGCTGTGGCTCGCCGATCCGACTGCGGCGGGCGATGGTCGTGCTCGCGTCGACCGGTGGGAACAAGTGCCGGCGATGGCCCGCTTGGTCCAGGCCGATGAGGACACGATCCGGCAGGTCATCCACCGGTTCAACGAGATGGGGATGGCCAGCCTGGACCCTCAGTGGGCTCGAACCACCCCAACCACCCCGCGCTGACCCGAAAGCTGCAGGCCTACCTGCGCTGGCGCAACGCCAACGCCCGCCACCCCGACGTCCTGACCGCCCAACGCCGAGAACGAGCTCGCATTCGCAGCGAACGCCAACGACGATGGGCCCAACCCGCCACCCGCGTAGCCTGACCCCAACACCGTCAACGTTCGTGGTCACGGCGCTAGAGCCTGTATCGAAGTCGGTTCGGCGGCGGTGGAAGTCACGCGTGTCGTTGATCGATAGACAACGAGGTCTCCGGTAGGTGGTTTAGCGGCCAAGCAAAACCGAAGACCACCGGGGACCTCGTGGACACCTTAGCGGTGACGCGGCGGTTTGACCTGACCGACGTGCAGTGGGCGGCGCTGGAGCCGCTGCTGCCGCCGGGTCGTAGGCCAGGCCGGCCGTCGCAGTGGACAAAACGGCAGCTCATCGACGGGATCCGGTGGCGCATCCGGGTAGGCGCCCCGTGGCGGGACGTGCCGCCGGCGTATGGATCCTGGTCAGCGGGGTATGCGGTGTTCCGGCGCTGGCAGCGCGACGGGACCTGGGCGCGGATCCTGACCGCCCTGCAAGCTGTCGCGGACGCGGCAGGCCGGATCGCCTGGGACGTATCGGTGGACTCGACGGTTGCTCGCGCGCATCAGCATGCTGCTGGCGCGCGTAAAAGGGGGATCTGCAGGCGGAACCGCCGGGCGGGACGCGGGTCGAACCGGCCGATCACGCGCTGGGCAGGTCTCGTGGCGGGCTGACCACGAAGCTGCACCTAGGCTGCGAGCAGGGCCAGAAGCCGCTGTCGATCGTGCTGACCGCCGGGCAGCGCGGGGACAACCCCCAGTTCATCGCGGTGCTCGGCGGCATCCGGGTGCCTCGGCTCGGCGGCGGTCGACCCAGGACCCGTCCGGACCGGATCCTGGCCGACAAGGCGTACACCAGTCGAAGCACCCGCCGCTACCTGCGACGGCGTGGCATCAAGGCGACCATTCCGTCCAAGGCAGACCAGGACGCCAACCGGCGCAAGCTCGGATCGAGGGGCGGCCGGCCGCCGGCCTTCGACCCCGAGTTGTACAAGCAGCGGCATGCTGTCGAGTGCGGGATCAACCGGCTCAAACGCAACCGCGCGGTCGCCACCCGGTTCGACAAACTCGCCGTCCGCTACGAAGCCACCGTGCACATCGCCGCTATCAACGAATGGTTTTAGCCCCTCCTTCAGGATTAAGGTCAGAGGGACATCGTTGCGTGCACGGTAAATATCGGCAGCCGGCTGACCGTTGCCGCAGTGAAAGGGCTTCGCGGATAGTCACCGCGTTCCTCCTGGAAGCGCCGAAGGCGTTGGGCCGCAGCTTCTCCACGGGCGGCGGTAGAAGCCCTGAGTAGTCGCTTCGTCGGAGGTCGCCGGCCTCAACCTGGGTGGTTGCGGGCCAAGCGGAAGCCGACATCGTCGAGGCTGAGGGTGGGATGGCTGCGGCGCCGGACTGGGGCGCGGCAGCTCCACTTCTCGTCGAACCAGCCGCCGCCGCGCAACACTCGGTAAGGGCCGTAGACCTCGGCGTCGTAGAGGTCCCAACACCATTCCCACACGTTGCCGAGCATGTCGAACAGGCCCCAGTCGTTCGGCGCTCGGCCGCCGACGGCGTGAGCCCGTTCGCCGGAGTTGCCGCGATACCAGGCGATCTCGTCGAGCGGCCCGTATCGAGGGCCTGAGGATCCTGCGCGACAAGCATGCTCCCACTCCGCCTCGGTCGGCAGCCGGTAGCCGTCCGCGTCACGGTCCCAGGTGATGCCGGGATCCGCGACCTGCCGGTCCGGCGGGAGCGGGGCGTTGCGGACGACCAATCCAGCCGGAGACGGCGACGGATCTGGAACGACGGCGTGGACGCGGTAGGCGGGAGTGAGGCCGTGGAGCGAGGAGAGGGCGTTGCAGAAGCGAATTGCCTCCCACCAGGAGATGCTTGCCGCCGGCAGGTTAGCGCCGCTCAGGCCGCCGCCAGCCATGGCGTAAGCGGCTCGGGTGACGGGTGCTAAGGCGAGTCGGAAAGCCGCGACCGGCACGGTCCAGCGGCGCTCGGTGCGCCGATCGGTGAGGGTCACCTCGCCCCCCGGAACGGGGATCAGGTCGAGACTTAAGTCCACGGGAAAGCGATCCTACTGCTTCGCGGTTTATCGATCACCGACGCGCCGCCGTCTTGGGCCCACCGTCGCGACTTCGATACACGGCCTAGCCGGCCCGGGGGTGCCTCGGCGGGCCACTGTGCCTCGCGCCGATCCGACATGGTGGAGCGCCCGGGCCCGGAGTCGTCGGGTCAGTAGCCTTCGAATTCACTCACGGCGTCGGGGGTGGCGAAGAAGGCGCCGGGATAGCGCGGCGGGTACCGCAGGGCGACGTCGCGGTCATCAGGCGGAAAGGCCCGATTGATGCCGAGCGCCACCTCATAGCCGCCGTGGAGGAGTAGCTGTTTCGCTCCCGGAATGTACTCGTTCTCGACCTGGTACCGCAGCTCGGTGAACTTGGCCCGCACCGCGTTGCCGAGCGCCACCAGATTCAGGGCCTCGGGACCGCCGTCGACCCCTGCTTGAAGCGCTCTGGTGAGGGTGCTCGTGAATGGGTCGATCTCGCTCCCGAACAGCATCACCCGGCCAGCGCCCAGCAGCGACAACTGTGCGCCGTGCCGGTGATCGGCCGGTGGGTCCGGCAGGGTGAAGTGCTGCGCGGCGATCTGCGCGGAACCGCAGTCCAGCAGGACGACGAGTCGGGTGGCCGCACTGTTCCGCATCAGGTCGGCGACCCTCCTGAGCACGGACCGCCGGCTGCCCGGATCCTCGGTCCACTGCTCCGCGCCCTCGGGGGTCTCCCAGTGTTCCGGGCCGGTCGCGGCGTAGGAGAACAGCAACGTGTCTGACGCCGCCGCGGCGGCCCGGCGCACGGCGTCGATCACCGCGTCGGGGGACTCCCCGAGCACGAACTGTTCGGTGTGCGCTTCGAGGAAGGGCGTTCCGATGTTCGGGGAGACGAGGGTGCGGGCCAACGCCCTGGTCGCCTCCACCGCCGACTCGTAGCCGTGGCCGAATCCGTGGTCGGCGTCGGGGTCGGGGGTGTCCCGGCCGACGAGGACGGCTCGGGAACCGGCGAGGACGGGCAGAAGCGGATGTCGTCGTGGGGTCGCGTCGGCTGTCATCACTCCATTCTGGAGACCGAGAGCCGGCCAGTCGATGTCCCCGGCCGTGTCGGCGTCGGGGGAGCGCGGGCCGGCACCTCGCGCCGCAGGTCGCTCCCTGCGGGCCGGCTGCGGCGCGTCAACCGCTGTGCCCGTACCGGCTCGGCCAACCCGCCCACCCCGCTCTCGACAGCACCATCACCGCCGTCGAAAGTGAGCCCCTACCGCCTCATCAACGGACGACACTCGGCGTGTCACCGAACCGGTGAACGTTCATGGACAGCGCACTAGCATCTGCTCATGACGTTCTGGGTCCACTACGTGATCCCACCCGGCGCGGCGGCCGAGGGCATGCTCGTGCCTTCGGGTGACGACGTCCTCGTCTTCGCGCAGACGGTCGAGGTGGGCCCGGGCGACCGGACCGTCGAGTTCTCCCTCCTCGCCGCTGGCGACGGAGTCCAGATCGCCACCGACATCGACTGCACCGCGTTGCTCAGGGGAGAGCCGGAGGAAGTCGCCGTCGTCCGGGCCGTGGACAGTTGGGTGCTGGAGCGCGCCGCACAGGCCGTTCGGATTCACGAGCTGCTGCTCTACCGGTGGCACGAGGTCAGCTCCGAGTCCCACCGGTCGTCGCTCGAACCGCTCCGGCGATGGCTTCTGGCTCACGATCGCCCCGGCGACTACTGGAAGCTGCTCGGCACGGCGGCCGGGCGGCCAAGCCGGGGTGATCGAGGTGGCCCCGCCTCCAGGAAGGGCGCCACCCCCGCGGCCGGCGTCACATGACGTCGCCGAGCTGGTCGGTGCCGGCGAGCGCCAGGGCCGCGCCGTGTCCGGCGAAGAACGCTGCCGCGGTGGGCCGACGGGCACCTCACCCGGCGGCTCCAGCGGTCGCAGGGGGCGGTGGCGCTCAGTCGCCCGGGCCCGCCGGCGCAGCGCCGTTGTCGACGAAGTCGAAGGTCAGGCCCTCACCGGCGTCGCCCTCGCGCACCCGTTCGACGACCAGTCCCTGCCGATCCGTCGCCCGGAGGCGGACATTGCCCTCGCCGCTGATGGTGTAGGTCGGGCGGCCTTCGCTCTTCTCCCACGTCCTCTCGATGACGAACAGCTGGCCGGCCCGGCCGGCATCGCAGGCGGTGGCCACGACCGTCGCCGGGGCGCTGCCGTCGTCACGCAGGCCCATGCAGTCGGGCTCGCCGCCGCCGTGCGCCTTCGCGGTCCGGATCTGGTACTTGTTCCCGTGGGCGGGCAGCAACACGAACAGGCTCTTGTCCGTGTCGCCGTCGGTCAGGTTCAGTCGGCCCTTGGCGTCGACCGCCAGGATCGACTCGAACGACCCGACCGGCCGCAGGACGACCTGCCGTTCGCCCCGCATGATCGGGTCTGCGCCGCCGGCCGCCCCGGGGCTGGCCGTCTGCGACTCGTCCGTCGGCGTGGAGCCGGTGGGCGAGGGCGTGTCGCCGGCCCCGCTGGCGGGTGTCGACGTCACCGGCGAGGCGGTAGGCCCCTCGGCCGGGGGAGTCGCCGTGGTGCAGGCTGGCATGGACGTGGCGACACCGACGGCCAGCGCGGCCGCGACGGCGGCACGCATCGCCGGGGAGGGGGACGACAGGTTCAGCATGGCCAACTCCTTGAGTGGATCTTCACGAGCCTAGTCCGCCACCGCTTTCCGCGCAGAGCTCGTACCGCCGCTCAGGATCCGGTGCCTGGCACGCCCACCGTTGCCACAGCCGCCCCGGGCGGCAGCCGTCGCGTGCGCCGCCCGTGCTCCGCGACGGTCGTCAACAAACTCGGCTCCGAGGCGCGGAACCTGCCCGACGCCAGGCAGGTCGCCGACGTCCTCATCCCGCGCGTCTGACCACCTCCCGGAGGGCGGTCTCGTACCGCCCGACGGGTGAGCCGGCCGGACGGCCGACGCGGTCAGCCGGGGCGGAGCCGGCGGTACTGCGGCGCGAGTCCACCGAAGCCGAGCCCGTTCTCGTCCAGGGCGTTGTAGACGGTCAGCCAGCCGTCCGGGAACCGCAGGGCCACGGTCACGGCGCCGTCAGCCAGGTCGCCGCCGGCCCATTCGAGAAGCTCCACCGCCTCGACCCGTTGCCCGCGCCGGGCCGCCAACACGGGGGGTACGTCGTCGCGCCACCGCAGGCGGAAGTCGTCCGACGTCGGCCACACCGGCGCCCGGGTCACGTCCACTGAATTCCAGGTGATCGACAGATCGTCGAACTTCTGGTGGTTGACCTCCACGCGCTCCCCGGCGAAGTCGAGCACCACCGGGCAGTCGGCGAACCACTCGTCGTCATCGTCGTCCCACACCACCCAGGTGCGGGTCAACCGGCGGCCGACGAGGCCCCGCAGCCGGCGGCCGTGGCGGTCGGCGATCTCGTCGATCCCGCTGAGCCAACTCGGTCGGTAGCCAGCGATACCAAAGTCGAACGCCACCGGGAAATTCCTTCCGTGGCGCGCCGGTGGGCGTGGCGGTCTTGCTGAGGACGGCTCGACGGTACGCGATCAACCGTCCGGGCACGACCCGTCGCAGGCCCCGATTTCCCTGCGGCGAGGCGCATCCGTATCGAGGCCCATGACGGTGGGGGATCACGGTGCCGGTCGTGCCCCACGACCAGCAGGCCAGAGCCGTGTGGACACCAGGTCCGTCGGCGGCTGTCGCGTCGAAGCCGCGCGTGGTGTCGGTAGTCGCGGCAAGCGGCGGTGAGGCCCAAGACCAGTCGGTCGAGCGGCCGGCAGGCGATCCCTTCCGCCGAAGTGCGGAGTTCCGGCGACGCGCAGGACGGCGGGCGGAGCCCGGCCGGCCCGCCAATGCAACTGGAAACCGTTTTCGTGTTCATGTTCTAATGGCGGGGCTGCCGCGCCCTGGAGGACACCGCATGACCGTGCTGCACCCGCCATCGACCACGCGCCTGACCGACGTGGTCGACTGCGTCGCCGACGTACTCGGCCGGAACCCGGCCGACATCGGCCCTGACCAGCTCCTCACCGAGGCGGGTCTGGAGTCGTTCTCGGCGGTCCGGCTGCGGCGCAGGCTCCGTGACGACCTCGGGGTGGAGTTGCCGCTGACCGCCTTCCTCGACCGAGCGACTCCCCGTTCCATCGCGGGCGAGGTCACCGCAGCGCGATCCGCCGACCAGGCCGCGGCCGGGCAGGACGCGCCGGCGGAGGCCGTGCCGGCCGGTGGAGTGCCGGCCGCAACGGGCCAGGACGACTTCCCGCTCACCCCGATCCAGACCGCCTACCTGGTCGGCCGGGACCCGTCCTTTCCGCTCGGCGGGGTCGCCACCTTCTTCTATTTCGAGTACGACCGCCATCCGGGCGACGACCCGGAGCAGGACGTGCGGCGACTGGAGACCGCCTGGAACCGGGTGGTACGTCGACACCCGATGCTGCGCATGGTCGTCGGGCCGGACGCCCGACAGCGTGTCCTTTCCGAGGTGCCCGACTACCGGATCGCCGTGACGGACCTGCGGCACGCCGACAACGTGGAGGGCGATCTCGCCCGGCTCCGCGACGAGTGCTCCCACCAGCTGCTCCCGGTCGACCGGTGGCCGCTGTTCGACCTGCGTGCGACGGTGCTGCCCGACGGGCGCACCCGCCTGCACGTCGGCCTGGACATCATCGCCCTGGACATGACCAGCTGGATGGTGCTCATGCGCGAGTGGGGCC
This sequence comes from Micromonospora sp. NPDC023633, assembly GCF_040640035.1. Classification (NCBI taxonomy): domain Bacteria; kingdom Bacillati; phylum Actinomycetota; class Actinomycetes; order Micromonosporales; family Micromonosporaceae; genus Micromonospora; species Micromonospora sp. NPDC023633. Next base: position 47,352 of record NZ_JBFABB010000012.1, read on the forward strand.
GGCTCACTGCCGATCCGGACCTCGACCTCCCGCTTCCCGCAGCGAGCTTCGCCGATCTCGTCAGCCGGCGCGACGACGACCCCGCCGAGGCCGCCCGCCGGCACCGCGACCGGGAGTACTGGGCGCTACGGCTGCCGACCCTGCCCGCCGGGCCGACGCTGCCCTGGGCCCGTCCCGTCGTCGAGCTGGGACTGCCCCACTTCACCCGGCACGGCTCGGAGCTGACGGCGCCGGAGTGGACGGCCCTGCGCCGACGGGCCGCCGCCCGCGGCCTGACCTCGACCGCCGTGCTGCTCGCCGCCTGCGCCCTGGTGCTCAGCCGTTGGGGTGCGGCCGAACGGTTCTGCCTCAACACCACGCTCTTCGACCGCCCCGAGACCCCCGAGTTCGCCACCGTGGCCGGGGACTTCACCACCACGGTGCTCAGCGAGACCCCCGAGGTCGATCCGACCGGGTGGACCGGCTTCACCGATTACGCCACCGCCGTCAACCGGCAGTTCTGGACCGACCTGGAACACCGCTCGGTGTCCGCGGTCGAGGCGCTGCGGGAACGGCGCACCGCCGACCTGACCCCCGCCTATCCCGTGGTGTTCACCAGCGGGATCGGGCTGGCCGGACCGGGGGAGCCGCCGACGGCGTGGCTCGGTGAGGAGGTCTTCGGCGTCTCACAGACCCCCCAGGTCCTCATCGACCACATCGTCTGGGACGAGGGCGGCCGGCTGCGGATCGCCTGGGACGTCGTCGACGGCTGCCTACCCGACGGGTACGCCGGCGGGATGCGGGACGCGCACCTGCGGCTGCTGCGGCGTCTCGCCGACGACGAGGACATCTGGGCCGACCCGGCCCTGGGGTGGGACCCGTCGTTCCGGCCCGACGAACGCGTCGAGGGCTCTCCGTTCGCCACGGCCGGCCCGCTGCTCGACGGCCCGCTGCGCCGGGCCGCGTCCACCGCACCGCAACGGGCCGCCCTGCTCGGCACCGAGCCGGTCAGCCACGGCGAGCTGGCCGACCGCGCCGCTCGTACCGCCTCGGCCCTCGCCGGCCTCGGGCTCCGGCCCGGGGACCTGGTGGCCGTAGCCCTGGACAGGGAACCCGCCCAGATCGCCGCCACCCTCGGCGTGACCGCGGCCGGTCTCGGCTACGTTCCGGTCGAGCCCAGCTGGCCCGCGTCCCGTATCGGCTCGGTCTGCGCCCAGGCGGGGATCCGGCACGCCCTGGTCGCCGACGGCGCCGACATCCGGTGGCCGGACGACGTACGGGCGCACCCGCTCGACGCCGACGGCGTGCTCGCCGGCGCCGATCCCGGGCGTCCCCGTCGGCCGTGCGCCAACGACCTCGCGTACGCGATCTTCACCTCCGGGTCCACGGGCCAGCCGAAGGGGGTGGCGGTGGAGCACCGGCAGGCCCGGACCACGTTGGACGAGATGGCTGCCCGGTTTCCGCTGACCCCCGACGACAGGGTGCTCGCCCTGTCGGCAATGAGCTTCGACCTGTCGGTGTACGACGTCTTCGGGGTGCTCGGCGCCGGCGCTGCCATGGTGCTGCCCGACGCCGCCCGGCAGCGGGACCCGGGCCACTGGCTCGAGCTGGCCGGCCGCCACCGGGTGACGGTGTGGAACTCCGCGCCCGCACTGCTGGAGATGCTCGTCGAATACGCCGAGATCGACCCGGCGTCCGCCGCGACCGCGCTGGCGGCGCTGCGGTTGGTACTGCTCTCCGGCGACTGGATTCCGGTCACCCTGCCCGATCGGCTCCGCGCCCTCGCCCCGCGCGCCCAGGTGGTGAGTCTCGGTGGCGCGACGGAGGGCTCGATCTGGTCGATCTGCCACCCGGTCGACGCGGTCGACCCCACCTGGCCGAGCATCCCGTACGGCCGGGCGCTGCGCGGCCAGTCGTTCCACATCCTCGACCGCGACGGACGCCCCTGCCCGGTCGGCGTCGCGGGCGAGCTGTACATCGGCGGCGACGGGGTGGCCCGTGGTTACGTGGGCGACCCGGAGCAGACCGCCCATCGCTTCGCCCACCACCCTGTGCTGCGTCGCCGCGTCTACCGCACCGGCGACCTCGGCCGCTGGCGCTACGACGGCACGATCGAGTTCCTCGGCCGCGTGGACCGACAGGTGAAGATCCGGGGGCATCGGATCGAACTGGGGGAGATCGAGTCGGTACTCGACCGGACCCCGGGCGTGCGGCAGTGCGTGGCACGTGCGGTGCCCGGCCCCGACGGCCGGCCCCGACTGGTCGCCTACGTGGTGGCTGCGGACCCCGGTGCGCCTCCGGATGAGGACGACCTGGTGGCCCGGCTGCGGGAACAGTTGCCGGAATACATGGTGCCGAGTCGGTTCCTGCACCTGCCGGCCCTGCCCGTGACCGACAACGGCAAGGTCGACCACGGCGCCCTGCCCGATCCCTACCGCACCGTTCGGTCGGCGCCGGCCGACGCCGCGCCGCCGCAGGTCACGGCCGACGGAGACGGCCCGGACGCGGCGTCGTCCGACGGTGCCGTCGCGCCGGAACGCCCACTTGTCGCGGCGAACGACCCCGACGTGAGCCTGGAGTCCCTGGTGGTCGACGCGGTCCGCTCCGGGCTCACCGTGCGGATCGAGGTGGGTGGTGGCGACCTGCACGCCGCCGCGGCGCTGACTCAGGCCGCCCGGATCGCGACCGCGGCGGCGCGGCATCCCGCCCGGCCATACGCGCTCACCGCGCACGTTGGTGCCGGCGCGGCGGTGCTGGCACTGGAGGTGACCCTCACCTCGTTGGCCGAACCCGACGCGCCCCCGGTCGCGGTCACCCCGGACGACCTGCCCGACGCGGCGGTGGAGCAGGCCGTGACGGCGGTCTTCGGTCATCTGCTCCACGCGCCGGTCGACGTCGACACGCCCTTCTTCCGCCTGGGTGCCACGTCGTTGACGCTGGTCCTCGCCCACCGTCGCCTCGTCGCCGAGCTCTGTCCAGAACTGGCCATCGTGGACCTGTTCGCCCACCCGACGGTCCGCGAGCTGTCCCGGCACATCACCGCCGGGCGTCCTCGCGCCGAGACCGTCGCCTCCGGACCAGCCACCCTCCCCTCGCCGGTGCCAGATCCGGCACCGGCGACGAGCCCGGAAGGGCCAGCGACGGACACGCGGATCGGGAGCGGAGCTGGCGGCCCACGGCCGCTCAACCGGCGGCAGGCACGGGCGCTGGCGGCGGAGGCGACCCGATGAGCGGTGCCTCCGCGGTGGCGGTCACCGCCGTCTCCTGCCGGTTTCCCGGCGCGCCTGACGCCGACGCGTTCTGGCGGCTGCTCGCCGAGGGAAGGGAAGGACTGACCCGCTTCACAGACGAGGAACTGGCCGCTCGAGGGGTGCCCCGACGCTGGCGCCGGGACCCGAGTTACGTTCCGGTCGGGGGGCTCATCGAAGGGCCGGACCTGTTCGATCCGGCGCCCTTCGGATTCACCGACGCCGAGGCCGCGCTGCTCGACCCCCAGCAGCGACTGTTCCTGGAGTGCTCCTGGCAGGCCCTGGAGCAGGCCGGCCACGGGGGCGGGCGGTCGGCCGGGGCGGTCGGCGTGTTCGCTGGCGCCGCGCACAGCGCGTACCTGACCAGCAACCTGGCGGGCCGGTGGGACCCGACCGGCGGCGGCCCGGATCCCGGCGGCAGCCTGCAGACCGCGATCAGCACCCACGTGGACTACCTGCCGTTGCAGGTGGCCTACCGGCTGGGCCTGACCGGGCCGGCCATCGCGGTCAACACCACCTGTTCCACGTCACTCGTCGCCGTGCACCTGGCCGTGCAGTCGCTGCTGGCCGAGGAGTGCGACACCGCGTTGGCCGGAGGCGCCTCGCTGATCGTGCCGCAGGGACGGGGCTACCGGTACGTGCCGGACGGGATCTTCTCCGCCGACGGGCGGGTCCGGCCGTTCTCCGCCGAGGGCACGGGCATCGTGTACAGCCAGGGCGTCGGGGTGGTGGTGCTCCGCCGACTCGCCGACGCGCTCGCCGACGGCGACCCGGTGCTCGCGGTGGTGCACGGCTCGGCGACCAACAACGACGGCGCCGACAAGGCCGGCTTCACCGCACCCTCCGTCCGCGGCCAGGCGGGCGTGATCGCCGAGGCGCTGGCGGTCGCCGGTGTCGCCCCCCGCCAGGTCGGCTACGTCGAGGCGCACGGCACCGCCACCCGCATCGGCGACCCGGTGGAGGTCACCGCCCTGCGCCGGGTCTTCGGCGCCGGTCCGGCCTGGTGCGGGCTGGGATCGGTGAAGAGCAACATCGGCCACGCCAACACCGCCGCCGGCATCGCCTCGTTCATCAAGACCGTCCTCGCCCGCCGGCACGGCATGATCCCCGCATCGCTGCACGCCCGACCGGTCAACGCACTGCTCAGCCTGGACGACTCGCCCTTCGACGTGGTCACTGAGCCCCGATCCTGGCCGGACGCCGCGTACGCGGGGGTGAGCTCCTTCGGCATCGGTGGCACGAACTGCCACGTGGTCCTCGGCCCACCGCCGGACCGGGCGCCTGCTGCTCCGGATCGTCGTCCGCAGCTGCTCGTCACCTCGGGGCACTGCGCGGACGCGGCGCGCGCCGGTGGCGCGGCGCTGGTCGAGGTGCCGGCCGACGGACGGCTCGCCGACGTCGCCCACACCCTCGCGACCGGCCGCGTGCACGGGCCCTACCGGGTGGCGACGGTGGCCGGGGCCGGGGAAGCGCGCCGGGCATCGACGCCGGTACGCGCCGCGGCCCGCCCGCCCCGACTGGTGTTCGCCTTCCCCGGTGCCGGCAGCGCGTTTCCGGCGATGGGTGCCCAGCTGTACGCGCAGGAGCCCGTCTTCGCCGCCGCACTGGACGAGTGCGCGGAACTGCTCGCCGTGCACCTCGACGTCGACGTCCGCGCGGCGTTGCGACCCGACGCCGATGCGGCGTCGCTCGCCGACGTCGGCTTCGGTCTGCCGGCGATCTTCGCCGTCTCGGTCGCCACGGCCCGACTGCTCGCCGACTGGGGCGTGCGCCCGGACGTCGTGCTCGGCCACAGCGTCGGCGAATACGCCGCCGCGGTGACCGCAGGCGCGCTGACCCTGCCCGATGCCGCCCGCCTGGTTGCCGTGCGCTGCGCCGAGGTGGCCCGGGTCGCCTCCGGCGGCGGCATGCTCGCCGTACCGCTGCCGGCCGAGGAGGTGACCGCACGGCTCGCCGCCCACCCGGCGCTGGACCTGGCCGTGGTCAACGCCCCCGACGCCTGCGTGGTCTCCGGGCCGTCGTCGGCGCTGGACGCGTTCGCCGCCTCGGTGCGCGACGTCCGCCCGGTGCGCCTGCGGGTCGCCGCAGGCCTGCACTCGCGGATGGTCGAGCCGGCCCAGCCGGCGCTCGCCGCCGCCGCGGCTGTCGTGACGCCGACCCGTCCGTACGTCGACTACGCCTCGACGGTGACCGGCGAGACGGCGACGGACGAACTGACCGACCGCGACTACTGGGTGCGGCAACTGCGCCAGCCGGTGCTGTTCGGTGCGGCGCTGCGCGCGGCGGTGTCCGACCGTGACACCGTGCTGGTCCAGGTCGGACCCGGCGCCGCGCTGGTCGCTCTGGCCCGCCGGAACCGGCTCGACACGCTGCTCACCGCCGTCGCGACCATGCCCACCGACGAGCCGCACGTTGACGCGCGCACGCTGCGGGAGGCGGTGGGTGCGCTGTGGTGCCACGGCGCCGCAGTGGATCCGGCCGCCGGGCACCTGCCGGGGCGGCGCCGGGTTGCCGCGCCCGGCTACGCCTTCCAGCGGCGTCCCCTCTGGATCGACCCGCCGCAGGCGCAGGCACCTGTCACGGGCTCAAGGGTGGACGTCGAAGAGCCGTTGCAGGTGCCGCTCTGGCAGCAGTCGCCACCGCCGGCCGCCGAGCCCCGGTTGGAAGGACGGTGGCTGGTGATGCCCGGCGGCGACGACGAGACCACGACGGCGGTCACCACCGCGCTGATCACCGCCGGGGCGGCTGCGGTCCTGACCGCCGACCCGGCGGAGTCCCCGGTCCGCGACCCGGATGCCGACGGGCCCGCCGCGCAGGCCTGCGGTGGTGACGCTGGGTCCACCGGGGCAGCCGCCGAGCGGAGCCCCGGCGAACGGGGGGAGAGCAGCCTCGCGGGGGTCGTCGTCCTGCCCGGCGGCAACCGCGCCGACGCGTCCGGCGCCGACGGCGCGGCGGTCGTGGCGGCGGTGCTGCGCCACGGGCGGCTGGCCCACCTGCTGGCCGGTGCCGGTGCACCGCTGCTGGTCCAGGTCACCCGCGCAGCGGTCGCGGTGCTGCCCGGCGAACGCCCTGATCCGGCCGAGGCGGCCCTGCACACCCTGCCCCGGGTGGTGGCGCAGGAGCGGCGAGGCCTGCGCTGGTGCACCGTCGACGTCGCCGAGGCGGCCCCCGCCGACGTCGCGGCGGCGGCGCTCACGGAAGCCGCCGCGCTGGCGGGTGGCGCGGCATCGGGCACCGAGCGGGCGGTGCGTGGCACGCACCGCTGGCACCGCAACCTCGCGTCCTGGCGGCCGGACACGCCGAAGGCCACCGTCGCCGTTGCCGGCACCGTTCTCATCATCGGCGGGCTCGGTGACGTCGGGCTGACCATCGCCGGCCACCTCGCCAAAGCCGGCCACCACGTCGTGCTCACCTCCCGGCACGGTGAACCCGAGCCCGGCACCGACCGTGCTGAGACGCTGGCCCGACTGCGCGCCACCGGTGCCGAGGTGACGGTCCACCGGCTGGACGGCACCGACGCGCCCGCGACCGCCACGCTGGTCGCGGCGCTGTCCGAGCCGGCCCCGCTGGCCCTGGTCGTGCACGCCGCCGCGGCCGGCGACGACCGTTGGACCACCTTGAGAGACGCCACCGCGGCGCAGGTCACCCGGCAGGTTGCCGCCAAGCTGGGCGTCGCGCGCGCCCTGCACGACGCGATCACCGGCCTTCCGGCGGACCGGCGACCGCCGCTGGTCCTGCTGATGTCCTCAGCGGCGACGCTGCTCGGCGGCGTCGGCACCGGCCCGTACGCGGCCGCGAACGCGGCCCTGGAGGCGTACGCCCACCGGGTGGACACCCCGCAGTGCCGCTGGCTGGCGGTGGCCTGGGACGCCTGGCGGACCGGCCCGGGAGGCACCGACCCCGCGGTGAGCCTGCACGACAGCCTGGACGCCGTCGGTGGCCTCGCCGCGCTGGAGCGGATCCGCGCCGCGCTGCCCACGGTGCCACCCCTGGTCGCCGTGTCGCCACGGGAACTGCCAGCGGCGATGGCCGAGGCGGCACGCCCCGCCGCCCGGGCCCGGCCCACCAACCCCGAGTCGCCGGCGGCATTGACCGCCACGCAGCAGACGGTCGCGCAGGTCTGGTCGCAGCTGACCGGAGAGCCGGTGACCAGCCCCGGAACGGACTTCTTCGCCCTTGGCGGGCACTCCCTGCTCGCGACCCGGATGCTCGCCCAACTACGCGACCGGACCGGTGTCGAGTTGCGGCTGCGCGACCTGTTGGCGCAGCCCACCGTCGCCGGCCTCGCCGCACTCCTCGACACGGGCCCGGCACCGGATCACGCCGACAGCCCGACGGGCGGCAGGCCGCCGGCCGGGGACGAGGGCACGGCGATGCCCGACGTGGACGGGACGTTTCCGCTGACCCGGATCCAGCACGCGTACTGGGTGGGCCGCTCCGGGGGCTACCGCTGGGGCGACCGAGCCTGCCACTTCTACCTCGAGTACGACTGTCCCGGCCTCGACCTGCGCCGCTACGAGAACGCGTGGCGGACGGTGATCGGGCGGCCCGATGCTGCGTGCGGTCGTCACGCCGCAGGGCCGCATGCGGGTGCTCGACCCGCTGCCCGCCTACCGGATCCGCGTGCACGACCTGACCACGACCGATGACGCCGAGCGCGGCGGGCGACTGGCCGCACTGCGCGAGCGGATCTCCCGCCAACCCGGTCCGGCGGACCGGTGGCCGCTGTTCACCGTGCAGGCGGCCCGACTGCCCGAGGGGAACGTCCGGTTGTTCATCGGCGTCGATGCGCTGATCTGCGACGCGGCGAGCTGGTGGCTCATCGACCGCGAGCTGCGCGCCTTCTACCAGGATCCGCACGCGCCGTTGCCGGCACCGGCCGTGCACCCGGCGGCCTGCGCCGCCGCGCTGCACCAGCGGCGATCAGGGCCGGCCGCCGCCCGGGCGGTCGACTGGTGGCGCCGACGCATGCCCACCCTGCCGCCACCGCCCGACCTGCCCGTCAGCGACGCACCCGACCAGACGGTGCGCTTCGTCCGCCGCACCGCCCGGTTGACCGCGCAACAGTGGCGGACGCTGCGCGGTCATGCCGTACGCCGTCGACTCACCCCGACCGCCGTCCTGCTGGCCGCGTACGCCGACGCCCTGCGGGAGTGGTCCGGCGACGACCGCTTCAGCATCATGCTCACCCTCTTCGACCGGCCGGACGAGGTGCCGGGAGCGCACGCGGTGGTGGGCGACTTCACCTCACTGGTCGTGCACGAGGTCGACGCCGCCGGATCGATGTCGTTCGCCGAGCGCGCCGCGTCCACCCAACGGCGGCTCTTCACCGACCTGGACCATCGCGAGTTCTCCGGCCTTGACGTGCTCGCCGAGCGGTCGGTCTCGGACGGCCGGCTGGCGTCGGTGCCGGTGGTGTTCACCAGCGCCCTCGGCATGGCGGACACGATCGGCGAGGACCACGACCTGCAGTGGGCCGGCCGGCAGGTCCACGGGGTCAGCCAGACTCCGCAGACGCTGCTCGACCACCAGGTCCTCGAACAGGGCGGGGAGCTCTGGTTGCAGTGGGACGCGCTCGAACCGGTGCTCGACCCCGGCCAGGTGCAGAGGGCATTCGACGCGTACGCCGAGCGGGTGCGCCGGCTGGCCGATGACACGGACAGCTGGGACGACCCGCTCGCGGCGCTGCCGCCCGCGCGCCGGCCAGCGGTGCCCACCGCGCCGCCGCCCCCTGAGACGGCAGCGGCGGACATCCTCGCTCCCGTGGTCTGCGACCCGCGGGCGCTGCCGGACGTCGCGGTACCGGTGCGCACCGGTACCGGCCCGGACACCCTGTACCTGATGCACCCCTCGGGCGGGGACGTGCTCTGTTACACCGACCTGGCCCAGCTGCTCGACGAGCGGATCTCGGTCGTCGGTCTCACCGATGCGGCGTTGGTCGGCGCACCGGCCCCGGACACGATCCCCGAGCTGGCCGCGGCCTACCTCGCCGTGCTGCGTCGACGGCAACCGACCGGCCCGTACCTGTTGGGCGGCTGGTCGATGGGCGGGACCGTGGCGCAGGAGATGGCCCGCCAGGCGTACGCCCGAGGCTGGCAGGTGCCCCTGCTGGTCATGATCGACTCGAATGATCCGACCTACATCCGGCACCTGGCCGCCGAGTCACCGGCTGCCGGGCAGGCCGAGCTGATCGTCCGGCAGCTCGGCGCGCTCGAGGCGTACCTCGGAGTCGATCTCGGCAGCACCGAACCCGGGTTGCGGCAACGGTTGACCGCGCAAGCCGAACCCGACCGGCTCGCCGAGGCGGAGCGACGACTGCGTACCCACCGCCTCCTGGGACGGGGAGAGACCCTCCGTGACCGGTTGGCCGTCCTCGACCGGCACCTCCGCGCGTTGGCGGCCCACGAGCCCGGCCGCCTCGCCGCGGACGACACCGCCACCCTGCTGGTCCACGCCGAGCTGCCCGCGCCGCGCAACTCCGGCATCGGAATGGGCGTGGACGACACCCCGCCCGGCCTGTCCGACCTCGGATGGCGTCCACACCTGACCGGCCCGCTGCACACCGTGGGCGTCGCCGCCCACCACTACTCGGTGGTGCGCCCACCCGCGGTCGCCGCGGTCGCCGCGGCGATCAACCGGAGCCTGCGTACCCTGCTGTCCCACCAACACTGACGACCCATCCCACGAAGGTGACCATGACAATGCACCTCCGGCGCCGAACCCTGGGCGCCCTGACCACGCTCGCCCTGCTCGCCGCCGCAGGCTGCGGCGGCGACGCCGACGAAGCCACCGCCACCACCGCCGGCGACACCCTGCGGTACGTCTCGGTCGGCTCGCCCGCCACCGCCAGCAACGATCCCCACGGCGGCCTGGCCAACGAGGCCGACGCGCTGCGGTTCGCCCTCACCTACGACGTGCTCACCGGGCAGGGCCCCGACGGACGCACCCAACCCCGCCTGGCCGAGTCCTGGCAGGCCGACGACACCCAGACGAAGTGGCGGTTCACCCTGCGCAGGAACGCCACGTTCACCGACGGCCGGCCGGTCCGTGCCGCCGACGTGCTGTGGTCGCTGCGACGCATCGAACGCAAGGCGGCGGAAAACTACGGCCGACTCGCCAGCTTCGACATGACCGCCTCCCGCGCGGTGGACGAGCACACCGTGGAGATCGTCAGCCGTCAACCCTTCGCCGAGGTGCCCAGGGCGCTGGAGTCGATGACGTTCATCGTGCCGGAGAACGCCGACGACTTCGCCAACCCCGTCCCCGGCTCCGGACCGTTCCGGCTGGCCAGCAGCGACGCCCAGACCGCCGTGCTGGAACGCAACGAACGCTGGTGGGGCACCGCGCCGTCGCTGCGCCGCATCGAGGTCCGTTCCGTCACCGATCCGCAGGCCCGCGCCCAGGCGGTCCTCTCCGGACAAGCCGACGTGGCCGCCAGCGTCGCGCCGACCGCCGCGAAGCAGGCCGATGCCCGCGACGACCTGGCGTTGCTGCGCCGCCCCGCAGTCACCATGTACCCGTTCGTCATGCGCACCGACCGCAAGCCGTTCGACGACCCCCGCGTTCGGGAGGCGTTCAAACTGGCCGCCGACCGGCCGGCCCTGGTCGACGCGGTCTTCCTCGGCTACGGCCAGGTCGGCGACGACGTCCTCGCCCCGGCCGACCCGTCCGCGCCAAGCGGGCTGACCCCCCGGCAGCGGGACCTCGACCGCGCCCGGCAGCTGCTCGCCGAGGCCGGGCACGCCAAGGGCCTGACCGTGACCCTGCACACCACCACCTCCTACCCCGGCATGGACACCGCCGCCACGCTCTTCGCCCGTCAGCTCGCCGACGTCGGCGTGACGGCGCAGGTGAAACTGAACCCGCCGGACACGTACTTCACCACGGTCTGGGCCAAGCAGGGCTTCTACACCGGATACTTCGGCGGCATCCCGTTCTTCGACGTGGCCCGGGTGTCCCTGCTGTCCACCTCGCCAACCAACGAGACCGCCTGGAAGAAGCCCGGGTTCGACGCCGCCCTCACCACCGCCCTGGCCAATCCCGACGAGACGGCCCGTAACCGAGCCCTGGGAGACCTGCAGCGGCAGGTTCGCGACGAGGGCGGCTACGTGGTCTGGGGGACCGGCGAGGGACTCGACCTGACCCGTGCCGGCGTCGAGGGACTGCCCACCGGCCCCGGCTTCGCCAAGCTCTTCATCGATCAGGCGCGGCTGACGCGATGATGCTGCGGGCCCTGCTGCGGGCTCCGCTGCTGCTGGCCGGGGTCTCGGTGGTGGTTTTCGCCGCCACCGAGACCCTGCCCGGCGACGCCGCGGCGGCGCGTACCGCCGGGCGGGCGGACGCCGCGCAGCTCGCTGAGCTGCGCGCCCGTACCGGCCTGGACCAGCCGGCATGGCAGCGGTACCTGGACTGGGCGGCCGGCCTCGCCCACGGCGATGCCGGGGTGTCCCTGCTGTCGGACCGGCCGGTCACCGACCTGATCGGACAGCGGCTGCCCGCCACCGCGGCGCTGGCCCTCGCGGCCCTCGCGGTGGCCGTGCCGACGATGCTGGCCCTGGCCTGGCTGGCCGCTGTCCCGTCGACGATGGGACGCCTGGCGTCCGCGGTGGCCACCGTCCTCGCGGCGGTCCCGCAGGTCGTCGTGGCCGCCGGCCTGATCGCCCTGTTCGCCGGGGCGCTGACCTGGCTGCCCCCGGTGTCGCTGCTGCCCGTCGGTGGTGTGCCCGACCTCCGGGTCCTGGCGCTGCCCGCCCTGGCGATGGCCCTGCCGTCGGCGGCGTACGGCGCGACACTGTTGCGCGGTGCGGTCGCCGACACCCTCGCCCGGGCCCACGTCCGCGACGCCCACCTGCGCGGCGTGCCCCGGCGGCGGATCGTCGTGCACGAGGTCGGGCCCTTCCTGCTCGCCCCGACCGCGCGGATCGTCGCCGTGGTCGCCGGTGGCATGGTCGCCGCCAGCGCGCTGGTCGAGACACTGTTCGGCTACGCGGGACTCGGCGAGTTGCTGACCGGCGCGGTCGCCAACCGGGACACCCCGGTGGTGCAGGCGGTGGCGATGCTCGCCGCGGTGGTGGTGCTCGCCGGGCTGCTCGTCGCCGACCTGGTCGCCGCGCTGACCGACCCGCACCGGACGACGACGCCGCACCGGACGATCGCTGTGGGGAGAACGTCGTGACCGGCCGACCGGGCCTGTTCGCATGGGCCGCCCGGATGGTGCTGATCGGCGCCGTCCTCGCCGGAGTCGCCGTCGCCGTGGCCGGGACCGCCCTGGCGCCGCACGACCCGACCGCACCGCTGAGCGCCCCGTGGAGCCCACCGACCGGGGCCAGCCCTCTGGGCACCGACGCGCTCGGCCGGGACGTGCTGTCCCGGGTGCTCGCCGGCGGGGCGTACCTGACGGTCACCTCGGCCCTGGCCGCGGCGGCCGCCTGCGCCGTCGGGGTGGCCGTCGGCCTGACGGCCGGCTGGCGCCCGGGGCCCACCCGGCTGCTGACCTCTGCGGCCGATCTCCTGCTCGCGGTGCCACTGCTGCTCGTCGCGATCGTCCTGGCCGTCGCGTTGCCCGGACCGGCGGCGGTGGTCGCTGCCACGGTGTGCGGGGGCGCGCCGCTGACCCTGCAGCTGGTGGCCGACGGCGTACGGCAGGTGCGGCACGCCGGATTCGTCGAGGCCGCGCTCGGCCGCGGTGAGCCCGCCGCGCTCATCCTGCTGCGCGAGGTGCTGCCGGCGCTGGCCGGGCAGGTCGGTGCGGACCTGTCCGCCCGCTTCGTGATGGCGTTGCAGCTCACTGCGGCGCTGGGCCTGCTCGGCCTCGGCCCCGCGCCGCCGGCCGCCGACTGGGCGGCGATGATCCGGGAGAACGTCACCGGGGTCGCCCTCAACCCGGCCGCGCTGGTCGCCCCCGCCGCCGCCCTCGCAGTGGTGGCCCTGCTCGTCGCCGCCGTCGGTCACATCGCGGCCCCGGCGGCCGGGAGACCGTCGTGACGGGGCTGCGGGTCACGGACCTGCGGCTGGTCGACCGCCGTGGCCGTACCGTGACCGGCCCGGTCGACCTGCACGCCGCACCGGGCGAGGTGGTCGCCGTGGTGGGCCCCTCCGGCAGTGGCAAGACGACCCTGGTGGCCGGCCTGCTCGACGCGCTGCCGGACGGGGTGCGCCGGGCCGGGGGAGTGGTCACCTGGCAGGGGTCGGTGATCGCCCCGGGCGACCGCGCGCGCCGCTGGCGCCGCCGACACGTGGGCGTGGTCGGGCAGGACCCCCGGGGCGCGCTGCACCCGCTGCGACGGGTCACCGGGCTCGTCGGCGAGGCCGCACCGGATCCGCGCGCGGTCGCCACCGCCTTGACCGCGGTCGGTCTCGACCCGGTCGACCACGGCGGCCGGCGGGCGCACCAGCTCTCGGGCGGACAGGCACAGCGGGTGGTCATCGCCCGCGCGCTGGTCGCCGACCCGCCCCTGCTGGTGCTGGACGAACCGACCAGCGCGCTCGACGCCGCCTCCCGAGACCTCGTCGCCGCCGCCGTGCGTGCCCGCCGGGGCGACCCCCGCTACGTCACCGTCCTCGTGTCGCACGACCCGGACCTCGTCGCGTCGTTGGCCGACCGGGTCGTCCGGATCGGTCCACCGGCCCGCCCGACGGCGGCGCGGGAGCTGCCGGCCCCCCCGGTCGGCGCGCCGGTGCTGACCATACGCGGGCTGACCCTCGCCCAGCCGCCGGGCGGTGCCATCCTCTTCTCCGACGTGCGGCTCGACGTCGCCGAGGGCGAGTTCGTCGCACTGCTCGGCCCCTCGGGCTGCGGTAAGAGCACCCTGCTGCGCGCTCTCGCCGGGCTGCACCCGGCCGCTGCCGGGACGGCGCACGTCGGCGGTGTCGAGCTGCCCTGGCCGGTGCGCACCCGTCCTCGGCACCTGCTGCGAGCGGTCCAACTGGTCGGTCAGCACCCCGGCGACGCCCTCAACCCGGCCCACCGGGTGCGTGCCACCCTGCGTCGGCCGTTACGCACGCTCGGCGGCGTCGCCCGGTCCGCCGCCGGGTCCGCCGCAGAGGCGCTGCTGTGCCAGGTCGGCCTCGACCCCGGCCTGGCCGCGCGCCGCCCCGGGCAACTGTCCGGCGGGCAACGCCAGCGGGTCGCCCTGGCCCGCGCACTGGCCGCCGGACCCCGGATCCTGCTGGCCGACGAGATCACCGCCGCGCTGGACACCGCCACCGCCAGCACCGTCCTCGACCTGCTCGACCGGCTGCGCGGCGACGGGCTGGCCGTGCTCGCGGCCACCCACGACCCGGCGGTCGCAGCCCGCGCCGACCGGGTCCTGCTGTCGCACGACCACACCCTCGTCCCCCGGGAGGAACGCGCACATGTCCGCTGACCCGATCGCCCCCGCCGTGAGCCTCGACAGTGTCGTCGAGGTCCTCCGCGCCCACCCGTGGGTCGGCGGCGTCCGCGCCGACGACGACGGCGTACGGGTCACCGCCGACCCGGCCGCCCTCGTCGCCGGTGCCCACCCCGGTCCGCTGGTCGCGGAGTTTCTCGACCAGTGGAGCGAGGTCTACGACGCCACCTACCGGGCCGCGGGCGGCCGACACGCCGAGGACCTGGACCTGTCCGGCTGGCGGGCCACCGACACCGGCCGGCCGCTGCCCACCGGGCACATGCGGCAGTGGCTGGACCACACCGTCGACCTGATCCTCGGCGCCCGCCCCCGGCACGTGCTCGAACTGGGCTGCGGCACGGGCCTGCTGCTGCACCGGCTGCGCCCGCACGTCGCGGGTTACGTCGGCACCGATGTCGCGCCGCACGCGGTGTCGACCCTCAACGCCGACGCCCCGCCGCACGTGCGGGTGGTGACCGCCGCCGCTCACGAGCTGACCGGGAACGTGGTCCGCGCGGCGCTGGCGGATCTCCGGTTTCCCGATGGCCGCCCCGACTGCGTGCTGTTGAACTCGGTCACGCAGTGCTTCCCGGACGTGGCCTACCTGACGTACGTGCTCGGTGCCGCCGTCGAGCTGGTGGCGCCCGGCGGCACGGTGTTCGTCGGCGATGTCCGGCACGCGGGCCTGCACCAGCACTTCTGCCGCTGGGCGGAACGGGCCGCGACAGCCGACGCCGCCGACACGGACCTGGCCCGGCGCGCCCAGCAGCGGGCGGAGCGCGACGAGGAACTGCTGGTCGACCCGGCCACGGTCGCCGCGGCGGCGCTCGGGGTGACCGGCCGAAACGTGCGCGTCGCGGTGCACGCCAAGACGATGCAGGAGGACAGTGAGCTGACCCGCTACCGCTACGACCTCGTGCTGCACGTGGACCCGCCGGCCGCCCACCCCACGGCGACGGAGATCGCCTGGACCGACCTGCCGGCCACCGACCGTCCGGCGGCGCTGCGGCAGGCCGCCACCGGTGCGGTACGGATCCGTGGCGTGCGCAACGCGCTGCTGCACCCGCGGGACCCGGACGCCGTCACCGCGCACCACCTGTGGGCGACCGTCGGCGGGCGGGCCGCCGTGCTGCTGGACCCGCACGAGCCGGGTCTGCTCGAGGTGGCCTCGCCCCGGGTCGCCACACGACCGGCCGCCGAGGTCGCCGTCGGCGTTCGCCGGGCGCACGAGCCGCTGCCCGGGTACGTCCGACGCCGGCTGGCCGAGGAGGCCCGACGCCTGCTGCGCCGTCGGTTGCCGGCCGCCGCCGGCGTACGGGTCACCGTCGACCTTCCCGAGGTGGCACGGTGACCGGGGCGGACCTTGGCCGGCGGGCCGCCCAGGCGGGTGAGGCCGCGCTGGCCGGCGTGGACCGCGCCGCCCTGCCGGGCTTCATGCGCCGGCTCGACGAGGCGGCGCTGCTGGCGATGGCGGCCACCCTGCACGGCGCGGGAGCCTTCGTCGACGGAAGGGCCCACACCACCGACCAGGTCGCCGACCTGCTCCGGGTCGCGGTGCGGCACCGGTGGATCCTGCGACGCTGGCTGACCGTGCTGACCCGGGAGGGATGGCTGCGGCACGACGACGACACCGGCCGTCACCATCACCTCCGCCCGGCCAGCCGGGCCGACCTGGCCGCCGCCACCCGCGACTTGGACGCTGCCCGTGCCGGCCTGGGCTATCCGGCGGCGATGACCCGCTTCTTCACCACCTCCGCCGAGCACCTGCCGGAGTTGCTGCGCGACGAGATCCCGTTGCAGGCGCTGCTCTTCGCCGACGACGACCTGGCCACCGCCGAGGCCGCCTACAAGGACAACGTGATCAACGGCTACCTCAACGCCGTCGCCGGCCGGGTTCTCGGTGACCTGGCCGGGCGCCGCCGGGGGCCGGAGCCCCTGCGGGTGCTGGAGCTCGGCGCGGGGGTCGGCGGCACGACCGCCGACGTGCTGCCCGCCCTGGCGGACCGTCCGGTGGTGTACCAGTTCACCGACGTGTCCCGGTTCTTCCTCGAGGCGGCCCGGGAGCGGTTCGCCGGATACGGGTTCCTCCGCTACGGACTCTTCGACATCAACGCCGACGTGCTGCGTCAGGGCGTGCCGGCCGGGTCGCAGGACGTGCTGCTGGCCGCCAACGTGGCGCACAACGCCGTGGACGTCACCCGCCTGCTCGGCGGCCTGCGGGACCTGCTTGCCGCGGACGGAGTGCTCCTGCTGATCGAGTCCTGCCGTGAGCACCACCAGATCGCGACGTCGATGCAGTTCCTCATGTCGGCCCGGCCCGGCGTGCCGGCCGCTGGCAGCGCCGACCTGCGCGCCAGCACCGATCGGATCTTCCTGACCCGGGAGCAGTGGCTGACGCAGTTGACCGCAGCCGGGTTCACCCCGATGTTGTGCCTGCCCACCGTGGACGATCCGCTGGCCGCGCTCGGACAGCACGTCTTCGTCGCCGGCCGCTGAGCCCCGGCGGGTGCTCGCTGCCGGGCCGGGACACGGCGTCGGCCCGGCAGCGTGCGAAATCAGTCGGCGCGTACCGCGCGGACGACGTCCAGGGGGCCGACCTCGGTGGTCAGGCCGGCCTCGGCGAGTTCCGAGCGCAGGCCCGCGACGGAGAGGACGTGCCAGGCGTACTCCACAGTGCTTTCCCGCACCGGCGAGCCGTCGGGCCCGAGGACCCGGTAGCGCATCCGCCAGGTGACCGCGTCCGGACCGGCGGGCTCGGCGGAACCGCCGCCCTCGTAGGTGTACCGACCGACACCGACGGTGCCAAAGACGGTCTCCGGGATCGACGCCGGTTCGGCCGGCGGTTGCAGGTTGACCACCAGGGGCGCCCCGGGCGAGAGCCGGGCGGCGATCCGTCGCCACAACGTTCGCCGCCCGGCCGGGTCCAGGTGCCCGATCATGTTCATCGCCAGGACGGCGCCGAGCCTGTCGGGCAGTTCGACGCCGAGGGCGTCCCCGGCCACCACGGTGACCCGACGTCGTAGGTCGTCGTCCGCAGCGACGCGGGACAGCAGCACGGCCCGCAGAACCGACGACGGCTCGACCGCGACGATCTCGGCGGCGGGGTGGGACGCAGCCAGCACCGCCGTGCCGAGGCCTGTGCCGGCACCGATGTCGACGGCCGGCCCGTCCGGTGGCGTCGTGTGGCGCAGCGCGATCCCCACGGGAGTACGCAGGGCCTGCCACGCTGGCTCGCTGAGGAGATGGAGGAACTCTCCGGACGCCTGGTAACCGTCGGTCATGCCCGCTCCCTGTCGTCGTCGACCACGGCTACCCGCCGCGTACCCGCGGCCTCGACGATAGTGGAAATCGTTTCCGTTTTCGAATAGGGTCGGCATCCCGATCGCCCGCATCACCGGAGGCTGCTCCCGTATGACCGCCACCCCCACCGCCGTGCCCGCCGGGGACGACGCGCTGGCCGTCCTCGCCGACATCTGGGCCGACCTGCTCGACCTTGACCCGCGAACCGTGCCGGGCGACGTCAGCTTCCTGCGCCTGGGCGGCGACTCCGTGCTGGCGGTACGCATGTCGGCCCTGGTGCGTCGACGTCTCGGCGTCCAGCTCGCGCTGGCCGACGTCCGGGTCGACACCACGCTCGCCGACCTGACGGCCCTGGTCGCCCGGCGCGCCGAGGGCACCGGACCCGCCGGCGGCGCGCTGCCGGTGGAGTTGCGCCGCCGAGCCGACCCGCAGGCGTCCTTCGCGCTGCTGCCGCTGCAACAGGGCTACTTCGTCGGCCAGCAGCACGGCTGGGAGCTCTCGTACGACTCCGCCCACTACTACCTCGACCTGGGCCTGCACGACCTGGACCCCGATGACGCACCGGAGGCCCTGGCCGACGCCCTGCACCGCCTCGCGGCGCACCAGCCCACCCTGCGCGCCCGGGTCACACCCGACGGGCAGCAGTACGTCCTGCCGCTCGACGCACCCGACGCGGTCCCGCAGGTACGCGTGCGGGACCTGCGCGCCGAGCCCGCCCCCCAGGCATGCCTCGACGCGATCCGCGAAGAGATGAGCACCCACGGGCCCGACCCCGTCCACGGCCCCGGCGTCGACGTCCGGCTGAGCCTGCTGCCCGGCGGCCGTGGGCGACTGCACCTGTCACTCAGTCTCCTGCTGGTCGACGGCTGGTCGTCCAACGTGCTCACCCGCGAGTTGCTGACCCTGGCCGCCGACTGGAACGCCACCCTTCCCCCGCTCGGGATGGACTTCGCCGACTACGTGACCACCTTGTCCGGGCTGCCCACCAGCGCGCAGGGGACCGCCGACCGGGACTGGTGGCGGGCCCACCTGCCGGAACTGCCCCGACCGCCCGCGCTGCCGCTGAGCCGGGACCCTCGGGCCGTCACGCCCCGCCGGATGACCAACCGGGAGACCCGCATCCCGGCCGACGTCTGGGCTGCCATCCGGCAGCGGTGCGTCGAACACGGCGTCACGCCCTCCAGCGCACTGCTTACCGGCTACGCCGTCACCTTGGCACGCTGGGCGGGGCACCGCCGGATGCTGCTCAACACCCTCCAGCTCAACCGGCTGCCGTTGCACCCGGACGTGCACCGGGTGGTCGGCGCGTTCGCCTCCACGATGCTGTTGCCGCTGAACCTGGCACCCGGGACCGTCGCTGACCTCACCGCCCACACGCACCGCCGGGTCGGTGACCACGCCGCCCACAACCTCGTGTCCGGCGTCGAGGTCGCCCGCGAGCTCGGCCGCCTTCGTGGCACCCGGCGACCCGTCGCCCCGGTGGTCTTCCTCAGCACCATCGGCATGGACGCCGCCATGGGGGAGCGCGCCCCACGCCACGCGGGCCCCCTCGGCGCGGTCACTGTCGCCGACCACCACCACCAGCTGCGCACCCCGCAGGTGGCCCTGGAAGCGCGACTGTTCGAGCTGCACGACGAGTTGGCCCTGGTCTTCAGCACCGTGGAGGAGATCTTCGACCCTGAGCAGGTCGACCGCGCCTTCACCGCCTTCACCGCCTACGCCACCGCCCTCGCCGACCCCGCGACCTGGGCGTCGTCGGTGCAGCTGCCCCCCGCCGCCGACCCGGTGACCGCCGGTGTCGGCGAACTACGCCTCGGACACCTCGACGAGCCCGCCGCTGCCGGCCCCGCCTCCGCGCAACCCGGCCGAGACGATCCGCGCGCCCCCGCGCGCCCCGGCCCGCCCCGCGACGACCTCGAACGCCGCATCGCCGTCGCCTTCGCCGACGTGCTCGGAGAACCCGTCGCCGACCGCGCCGCCGACTTCTTCGCCCTCGGCGGCGACTCCCTGCTCGCCGTCCGAGCCCTGGCCGGGCTGGCCCGCGACGGACTCGCCGGCGTAACCGTTCGCGACTTCCTGGCCGACCCCACCGTCGCCGGTCTCGCCGCCACCGCGCGCCGCGCCGCCGCCTGCTGACAAGGAGCACGACATGTACGACGTCATCATCATCGGCGCCGGCGCCGCCGGGCTCAGCGCCGCCCAGGTCCTCGGCCGACAGCAGCGCCGCACCCTGCTCCTCGACGGCGGCGCGCCGCGCAACAGCCCCGCCGACGGGGTGCACATGTACCTCAGCCGCGACGGCTACCCACCGCTGGACCTCCTCGCGGCCGGCCTCCGGGAGGTGGCGGCCTACCCGAGCGTGGAGGTCCACCACGGGCGCGCGGACAGCGTCGCCGGCAGCCTCGACGGCTTCACCGTGGCGCTCCTTGACGGGACCGTCCACCACGCCCGCCGACTCCTGCTGGCCACCGGCCAGGTCGACGAGCCCTGGCCGGTTCCGGGTGTGCCCGAGCGGTGGGGACGCAGCGTCTTCCACTGTCCGTTCTGCCACGGCTGGGAGGCCCGCGGCCGGAGCATCGCCGTTCTCGGCCGCGAGCCGGCCCAGGTCATGCTGGCCGCGTACCTGGCCGACCGGTTCAGCGACGACATCGTGGTGGCCACCGACGGCCCTCACGAGCTGCCGCCGTCGGTGCTGGGGAATCTGACCCAGCTGAAGATCCGGTTGATCGAGACGCCCGTCGCTGAACTCGGCGGTGACCTCGACGCGTTGGAACTGCGTTTCGCCGACGGCACCGTCCTGCCTCGGCAGGCCGTGTTCCACCGGGCGCCCACCCGTCAGGGCGCCCCGTTCGCCGCCCAGCTCGGCGCCGAACTGCTGCCCGACGGGTATGTCCGGGTGGACGAGTTCGCCCAGACCACCGTCCCGGGTGTCTCCGCCGCGGGCGACCTCGCCCGGCTGCCCGCCCTGCCCGACGGTCTCACCCTGCTCAGCCAGGCCGCCGCCGACGGCGTGCGCGCCGCCGTCTGGCTTGAGCAGGGCCTCTTCCGGGCCGCCCTGCCCGTTGCCCCGGGCTGAGCGCCGCGTGCGGCGAGGTGTACGGGCGGCTCGCGTCAGCGGGCGGGGGTGAGGCCGAGGACCTCGGCGGCGGGCGCGGGTCCCATCAGGAAGCCGGGGTCGATCTGGGCGGTGAGGTCGGTCCCGGTCTGCTCGTTGGCCCAGGCGGCCGCGTTGCGGCGGTGGAAGTCGTGCGCGTGTCGGGTGAGTGCCGGCCAGTCCTGCACGGTGGCGTCGACCGTGTCGGTCAGCTTGTGCAGCACGACCCGGTTGGTGGCCTCGAGGTCGTCCAGCGGGCCGACGGCGCCCCGTTCCGCCCGACGGATGTACGTCGAGCGGCTGACCCAGGTGAGCAGGTCGGCGCCGACGTGCTCGCGCAGGAAGTCCACGTCGGAGGGGTCCTCGATCTTGTTGCCGACGACCGAGAGTGCGACGCCGTAGTCGCGGGCGTAGCCGGCGTACTGGCGGTACACGCCGACGCTGCGCAGGGTCGGCTCGCAGACCAGGAAGGTTCGGTCGAAGCGGGTGAACAGGCCGGAGGCGAAGGAGTCGGCGCCAGCGGTCATGTCCACCACCACGTACTCGCCGGGGCCGTCGACGAGGTGGTTGAGTAGCAGTTCGACCGCGCCGACCTTGGAGTGGTAGCAGGCCACGCCGAGGTCGTCCTCGGTGAACGCGCCGGTGACGGCGAGGCGTACGTCGCCGACCCGGCGGACGCACGCGGCGTAGATCGGGTTCTCCTCATCCACCCTCACCAGGCGCGAGCCGGCGCCGGGCGGGGTGGTCTTGACCATCTCCGCGGCGGAGGCGATCCGCGGGTTGTCACCGCGCAGGTACTCCTTCATCTGCGGCAGGAACTCACCGAGCGGTGTGAGCTGCGCCGCGCACTGCGGGGTGCCGCCGAGTGCCACCGCGAGATGCTGGTTGATGTCGGCGTCGATGGCCAGCACCGGGTGCCCGCCGTCGGTCAGGTGGCGTGCGAGGAGCGCCGCGAGCGTCGTCTTCCCGCTACCGCCCTTTCCGACGAATGCGATCTTCATCAGGATTGCTCCCACTCTTCGGATATGGAAACCATTTCCATGCCACGCACTGTAGTGGGTTGCGGGGCGGCCTGTGGGGAGTCCGCCGAAGGCGTGGCGTGTCGGCGCTGTGGGCCTTCGTCCCCTGCGGCGCGGCGTCGACGTCACCGACTACCTCGCCCGCCAGTGCTGCCACCGTCCGCGCAGCCGAGTCAGCGGTACAGGAGGCCGCAGACCAGCAGCGCGCAACCGAGCCAGCCGCTGAACGCCGCCAGTGTGCCCGTGGCTGTCGCCGACGTGATCCGGCCGACGAGGAACCGGTGCGCCAGCAGCGAGACGACCAGGCTGCCGACGAGCGGCAGCGCGCCGAGCCGAAGCAGGTCCCATACGCCCGGGCCGTCGTAACAGGCCAGCGTCTTCTCCGCGCACAGCCTCGCGGGGCCGGGGGTTTGCGGGCCCAGGCCCACGAACTCCGGTCCGAGGATCCAGGTCGCCGCGGCGATCGGTGCGAGCACGGCGAACGCGTACCAGCCGGCCAGCACGGCAAGGCTCCGTCGGGCCCGGGTCCACTGCATCGCGAGAGACTAGCAACCGGGGCTCGGCCGACCGTCGACTTCGACGCCCACCGGATCGCTGCCGGCCGCCACCGCCCCCAGCGCGGGCGGCGCGGCGGCGGCGAAGCGCGCGGCGCGACCGACGTCCGGCCGGGTCACGGCGTCAGGCGCTTCTCGAACCAGTGGTGGGCGTAGGGCTCGGCGTTGTACGCCTCGATCTCGCGGTAGCCGCAGGCGCGGTACATCGCGATCGCCTCGGTGAGGGTGCGGTTGGTGTCGAGCCGGACGGCCGTCCAGCCCCGCTCGGCCGCGTGCCGTTCCAACTCGCTCAGCATCCGCCGCCCGAGCCCGAGCCCGCGTACGGCGTCCGCCACCCAGACCCGCTTGATCTCGGCGGGCGCGTCCCGGTGCAGCTTGACCGCGCCGCAGCCGACCGGCTCGGCGTTGAGGGTGGCGAGCAGGAACACGCCGGCCGGGGGGACGAGTTCCTCGTCGTGGACCGGGTTGCTGCGGCCCGGGTCGAACCCGCCGTCGAAGCGTCGCGCCACCTCCCGGGCGTAGGCCCGCACGCACGCGCGGGCCCGCGGGTCGCCCGGCGGGCAGGGCTCGATGAGCACCATCGACGCGACGAGCAGCCGCTCCACCTCGGCCATCGCCGCGACGAGCCGCTCGCGGCGTCGCCCGGTCAGCGGCGCGAGGATCGACCGGGCGAACTCGTCGGAGCGCTCGTCGAGCTCGCTCCACTCGGCGCGGCCGGCGTCGGTGAGCGCGGCGACCCGGACCCGGGCGTCCGCGCCGACCTGGTCGGAGGGCCCGACGGTGACGAGCCCGTCGCCCTCCAGGGCGCGCAGGAGGCGGCTGAGGTGGCCCGAGTCCAGCCCGAGCCGGGACCGCAGTGCCGCGACCTCGGCACCGCCGGGGCCGATCTCCCACAGCAGGCGGGCCTGCGCGAGGGGGCGGGCCCGCGCCATGTACTCGTCGTCGAGTGCCCCCACCCGTTGGGTGACCGTCCGGTTGAACCGCCGCACGGCGGCGATGTGCTCCGCTTCCATGATGCCTGACCTTAGTCAGGCATGTGTAGCCCGCGCCAGCGCCGCGCGCAGGAGTGCGCGACGGGGCCCTGCCGGCGATCCTGCGGGGGCCGGCGCGACGGCCCCGGGGCGGCGCGGTGGGCGCCGTCCCGGGGCCGTTCGGTCACCCGACGCTCAGGAGGCGGTGCAGGAGCGCACCAGCGGGCGCGTCCAGGTGCCGTTGGCCATCGTGGTGAACCCGAAGACGTTGCCGCTGCCGTTGGACCGCATGCTCATGACGTTCCCGCTGCCGTCCCAGCTCGGGGTGCCGTTCCAGGTGGCGGAGACCTTCTGCGGGGGCGTCACCTCGACGACCACGGTCCAGTTGGTGGCGCCGCTGACCGTGACCTCGCTGTTGAACCGGTCGCCCCACCGGGTGCCGTCGCGCAGGGTGGCGGTGCAGCTTCCGCCCGGCGGCGGGGTGGTCGGGCCGGTCGTCGGCGGCGGCGTGGTCGGCGGGGGAGTGCCGTTGTTCAGGGCGGCGAGGACCGCGTCGTACGCGGGCTTGCGGTTGCCGCCGTTGTCGAACAGCAGCGGGCTGTCGGAGGCCCGCCAGGAGTCGCTGTCCCGGATCCCCCAGACGGTGATGCCGGTGCACCGGGCGACCGCGAGGCAGTCGTTGACCACGTTGCGGTACGTGGTGGCCGAGGCCCCGGCGATGTCCAGCTCGGTGATCTGGATGTCGACGCCGAGCGCCGCGAAGCTGGACAGGGTGGTGCGGTAGTTGCCCGGGTAGGGCGAGCCGCTGTTGAAGTGCGACTGGAAGCCCACGCAGTCGATCGGGACGCCACGCTGCTTGAAGTCGCGGACCATGGCGTAGACGGCCTGGGTCTTGGCGTGGCTCCAGTCGTCGGTGTTGTAGTCGTTGTAGCAGAGCTTGGCGCCGGGGTCGGCGGCCCGGGCGGCCCGGAACGCCGCCTCGATCCAGTCGTTGCCGGTGCGCTGGAGGTTCGAGTCACGCCGGGCCCCGCTGCCGCCGTCGGCGAACGCCTCGTTCACCACGTCCCAGGCCACCACCTGACCACGGAAGTGGGTGGCCACCTGGGTGACGTGGTGGAGCATCGCCTGGCGCAGCGCGCTGCCGCTCATGTTCTGCATCCACCCGGGCTGCTGCGAGTGCCAGGCCAGGGTGTGGCCCCGCACGCTCATGCCCCGGCTGCGGGCGTGGCTGACGATCCGGTCGGCGTTGGCGAAGGTGAACTGGTTCTGCTGCGGCTCGGTGGCGTCGATCTTCATCTCGTTCTCGGGCGTCACCGAGTTGAACTCGCGGTTGAGGATCGTGACGTAGGTGTTGTCGCTGAGCTTGTTGGCGGCGACGGCGGTGCCGAAGTAGCGGCCGCGCTCCGCCGCCGACGCGCCCAAGGTGGTGCCGGCGCTCGCCGCGCCGGGCAGGACCGTGACGCCGGTCGCGGCGAGCAGTCCCACTGCCGCGACGGCGAGGGCCGCGCGTGCGCGCGAGCGCGATCTCGGCCGGGTGTCCCGGCGGCACCTCTCGATCATCTTCGCTCCTTCGGGGGGCGGTCCGCGCCGTCGGGGCGGACCGGTGTGGTGGGGGTGTGCCTGATCGAGGCCGCTCGGCGGTCTGCACCGAAACGTTCGCGAGCTGCTGTCATCGACCCCGATGGATGTGGAGTATGGCAGCGCGACGCGCGGGTGAGCAAGAATTTCCGGAAAACTATCGATAGCCTATGGGGGGATCACTCCGAGGGGCTCGAGCTGCCCAGCAGGTCAGCGGGCGGGACGAAGCGCGACCGGCACCCACACCGATCCTCGTGCGATCAGCCTGAGTGCCCGTCGGCTTGGTTTTTTCGGAGTGCTTCCGTAACGCGTCGGGGTGGTGTCGGGCCCGGCCGTCCGGCGATCAGGCCTCACGCCTGGCCAGGCCGCCCATCTTCACCGCCGTGAACACCGCCGCGGCCAGCGCCACGTCGGAGAGCAGCATCAGGCCGATTGCGTACGACCCCTGCACGCCGTACACCCGGCCCATCACCAGCGGCGGGACGAACCCGCCGAGCCCGCCCGCGGCGCCGACCAGCCCGGTGACCGCGCCGGGCGTGACGGGTCCGGCCGTGACCTATCGCGCGGCGCCGGCCGCCGGGGTGATCCGGTCCCAGGCCGGGATGGGCAGCGCGATCACCGCGGCCGGGAAGAGTCCGTGCTCCTCGTTGTCGATGTGCCGGTGGAGCCGGTCCAACGCGACCAGCACCGCCGGCCAGTTCGGCGCCGTACGGTCGACCGCGCCGAGCACCCCGTGGATGTCCTCGTGTTCGGCGCAGAGCTTCTCCACCGCGTCGGCCAGGCTGCCCTCCGCCCGCAGTTCGACGAAGAGCCCCTCCTCCTCGGTGGCGGTGTGCGGGATCAGCAGGGCCAGCAGGGAGTCGAGCGCCGCCAGCGCGTCCGCGCCGCCGGCCCGCACCGCGTCACGCACCCGGCCGGCGGCGTTGGCGATCGCCTCGTGCTCGGCGGAGAGCCGGCCGATCAGGGGGAACTCCCGGCAGCCGCAGTAGTTGCACACGCTGATCATCTCCCGGATCACGACGACGTCCGGTCCCATCCTCGGCGCGGCTGCGGCACGGTCGGCAGGGCCGATGGGCCCGGTACACCGGGACGACGGGCCCGGACCGTCGGAGCCGGCGGTCGACGCCGCGCCCCACCAGCGCGCCGACCGCCGGGCGCATCCGGCGGACGGCCGCCCCGCCTGGCGACGGCGTGGTCGATCGGCAGGTCGCCCGGCTATGGTGTCGGCATGCAGGATCGGCACGGCCTCCGCCGCGTCGGCAAGCGGGTCTCGCTGCCGGCGCTGCTGATGCTGACCGTGCTGGTCATGGTGCTGTCCGCGGCCCGCTCCGTCGGGCTGTGCATCGTGTTCCGGCGCGCGCGGCGGGCCGTCCCCGGCTGCGTGCCCGCGTGGTCGGCCGACCGCGCTCCGCCCGGGCCGACGTTCGCCGTCTGAAGCCCGTCCGCCTCCCCGCGTCGCATGACGCGGGCCCGTGGCTTGGAGCACCATGCCGACCCCGCATCATGACCGATCCATCCTGCCCCGGTCCGTCAACGACGGACCCCGGCCCGGGGCGTACACCGCCCCGGCGCGGGGGCGGTGACCGTGCTGACCCCCGGCGCGTACGCCCGCCTCGGCCTGCGGCATCCCGTCGCCCTGGACCTGGGCACCTCGACGGTGCGGCTGTGGACACCGGCGTCCGGCACGGTCGTCACCGAGCCCGCCGTCGTCGCGTGGACGTCCTCCGGCGCCCAGGCCGTCGGGCGGGCCGCCATCGACCTGCGCGACACCGGCGACACGAAGCTGCTGTGGCCGGTGCGGCACGGCGTGGTGGCCGACTTCTTCGCCTGCGTACACCTGCTGCGGGTGGTGGCCGCGGCGAGCGGACGGCCCGGTGACGACGTCTCCCCGGTCGTGGTCGGCGTGCCGGCCACCGCCACGTTGCGACAGAAGGACCTCCTGGTCGCGGTGGTTCGCCGGGCCTTCGGCGGGCGCGTCGCCACGGTGGAGGAGCCGCTGGCCGCCGCCCTGGCCTGTCGGGCCGACCTCGACGGCGACGACGTGGTCGCCGTCGACATCGGACACGGCCGCACCGAGATCGCCCGCATCGCCGACCGCGCGGTCGAGGCGGCCGAGCGCGTCGACGTGCCCAACGCCCTCGACCAGGTGCCGCTGATCGCCGCCGCCGTACGACGCCTGGGCGCCCGGCCGGCGTGGCCGGGACGACGTCGGCTGCTGATCACCGGCGGCGGGGCGGCGCACCCGGAACTCGGGGCCCGACTGGCCGCGCTGACCGGTCGGATCGTCACGATGCCCGCCGACCCGCACCTGGCCACGCTCGCCGGCCTGCGCCTGCTGCTCACCGGCTGATGCTCGGGCGGTGCCGCACGGCGCCCCGGGGCGGCGCCGCGCGGCCGTCGCCGCCCACCGGCCGGCTGCCCGGCCGGGGCCCGAACCGCCTCGACCTTTCCACCACCTGGAGTTCCGATGGACGTCGAACTGACCCCCCTGCCCGGAATCGGGTTCCGCCGCATGTTCACCACCGACGCGGGACTGCGCATCGGGGTGGTGACCCACCACGCCGGCGGCCGGCGTGAGCTGGTCTACCCCGACGGCGACGACCCCGACGCCACGCGGAGCATCACCCTCGAACGCGACGAGGCCGTCGCCTTGGCCGGACTGCTGGGCCTGCTCGACGTCACCGTCACCGTCACCGGGCCCGACGCCCGCACGACTACCCCACCCGCCGGCGGGTAAGCCCGCCCGTCCGGCAGGGGGAGGGGTCACGCCGAGCCGACGAACTGGCTGACGTGGTAGGCGGTGCTCCGGTTGTCGGGTGTCCTGGTCCACTTCGAGACCATCAGGTGCAGGTCGTTGGGTTGCCGGCTGGACCACGGGTGGATGAAACCGCCGTAGAGCCCGGGCTCCTGCCAGGAGGTCACCTGGATCCGCTCCGGCGTCCAGACCCGGTCCGGCCCGTCCGCCGTGCGCGTGACGATGCACCCGGTGGCGCAGTTCAGGTAGGACATCACCCAGGTGCCGTCGGCGAGCCGCCGCACCGAGGGCTCGCCGAAGCGGCCGGTCAGGATCGGCGTGCACGGGCGCCCCCAGCCCCAGTTGCCGCCGTCGAAACCCCAGCCCTCGTACGACTCGGGGAAGAACAGCCGGTCCCAGCGGACCCGGCGCAGCATCATCGGCCCGTGCTGGCGGCCGGCGCGCACCGAGAAGACGTACACCCAGTCCCCGTCGCGCTGCATCGTCCACATCTGGAACGGGTCGGTGTTGGCGCCGTCGTTCCACCACTTCAGCGGCGTACGGATGAAGTCGTTGCCGTTGTCGCTGTAGGCCAGCCCCGCGTAGCGCGACCGCCAGTGCGGCCCGGCCGGGCCGGCGGAGTGCCAGTTCTCGATGCTCATGTACGACACGAGCTGGCGGCCGGTCTCCGGGAAGGCGATGCCGTCGTTGGGGATGACGGTCACCTCCCAGAGGCCGTCGATGCCGATCCCGTGGTGGCCGTTGTGCATCAGCTCCGGGGCCCGGCCGTTGCCCGCGACGCGGGCGGCGCTGTCGAAGACGATCCCACCGGCGGCGCCGGGGTGCACGGCGGAGCGCAGCATCACCGGTGAGCGCCAGTCGTTGGGCAGCGGCGGGCCCTCGGGCCACGGGGTGTCGAACGTGTCGCCGAACAGGTAGCCGATCGAGCCGTTCTCCAGCACGTACGGGATGCCGAGGTCCGTGCCCGCGACCCGCCACCGGTGGTTGGTGTCCAGGTCGGCGCCGGTGAGGCGCTTCTTCCAGGAGGCGGCCCGGGCCGTGCCGGGGGCGAGGACCGGCGCGACGGCGGTGGCCAGGCCGGCCGCGGCGACGGTACCGAGCAGCGAGCGGCGGGTGATCGTCATGACCGTCCTTGCTTGTCGCGAGAGGGCCCGCAGGGCCGCGGACGTGGGGGACCGGATCGGGCGCGCCGGTCGCATCAAACTATCGATGTCGATGTATTGCTGGAACCTACGGCCAACCGGCCGGCATGGTCAAGGAGCGCCGGTGCGCCCCGACGCCACCCTGCGGACCGGCGGCGGGGCCCGGTCGCCGGACTAGTCGACGGCGACGTTGCACGTGGCGGATTGGACGGGGCCAGCGCGGGCATGACAGGGTGCTGCTGGTGCGCACGGGTGAGGGGTAAGCGTCTGTGGCCGATCCGCATACAGGCTGGTCTTCCGGCGATCCGCAGGCGGTGCTCGACGGCTTCGAGCAGCTGCCCGGATTCGTGTGGATCTTCGAGGGGCCCGAGCTGCGGGTGGTGGCCGCGAATCCGGCGGTGCGCGCCGCCGTCGGCAACCGCAGCGGCCTGATCGGTGAGCCCTTCCGGCAGGCGGTGCCGGAACTCGCCGGCCAGCACATCTTCGAACTGCTCGACCAGGCCCTGCACGGCATCCGTTCGCACGGCTACGAGCAGCGCGTGCTGACCGACCGGGACGGCGACGGCAGGCTGACGGAAGCCTTCTACACGTTCGACATGGCGCCGTGGCACAACCCGGACGGCTCGGTGCGCGGGGTGATCGTGCAGGCCGTCGACGCCACCGGTGTGGTGGCCGCCCGGCAGGCTGCCGAAACCGCCGCCGCCACCGCCGAACGCCGCTACCGTCAGGCCGCCGGCCTGGTCCTGGAGCTGCAACGCAGCCTCCTGCCCGACCTGCTGCCCGTCCTGCCGAACGTCCAGGTCGCCGCGCACTACCTCGTCGCGAGCAGCGACCTGGTCGCCGGCGGGGACTGGTTCGACGCGGTCCCCCTGCCCGACGGGCGGCTCGCGCTGACCGTCGGCGACGTCGTCGGGCACGGCGCCACGGCCGCGGCGGCCATGGGTCAACTCCGCACGGTCGCCCGGCAGGCGTTGCAGTCGGGGGGCGCCCTGCCGCAGGTGCTGGCCGCCCTGGACGACTTCGCGGCGCGCACCCCCGCGACCCGGGCCGCCACCACCTGCCTCGCGGTGCTCGACCCCACCAGCGGGGCGCTCGAGGCGGCCAGCCACGGACACCCGGCGCCGCTGGTGATCGACGCCAGCGGCGACAGCCGGTACCTGCCGCTGGCGCCCGCGGGACCCCTGGGCACCGGAGCCGGCCCCGTCCCGGTCCACGCCTGCCAGCTGCGGGCCGACGACGTTCTGCTGCTCTACACCGACGGCCTGATCGAGCGACCCCGGCAGAGCCTGCGCGAGGGCGCCCGCGTCCTGGCGGACACCGCCGCGGCAGCTCGGCGAGGAATGTTGACCGAGGCCACCACCGTCCCGCAGCGGCTACCCGACCGAATCTGCACCCTGGTCACGGAGCGCCTCGCCCTGGCCGGCGGCGGCTTCGGCGACGACACCACGCTCCTCGCCGCCCACCTCCTGCCGAAGCCCGTCGCGCCCCTGCACCTGACCCTTCCCGCCGACACGACGGCGCTGCGCCCGATGCGTCGGCAGATGAGCGACTGGCTCACCCGGATCGGGGCCAGCGGCCCGGACACGAGCGACCTCGTCCACGCCGCGGGGGAGGCCGCGACCAACGCCATCGACCACGCCTACCCGAGCGGGACGACCGGGACGTTCACGGTGCACGGCACCCTGGACGACCAGGGCGTCGTGCACGTCACCTGCACCGACCAGGGACGATGGCGGCCACCGGTCCCCGACCCGGGGGGCCGCGGCCGTGGACTGACGATGATCCGCGGGCTCGTCGACCGGGCGGAGGTCCGGCACACCGAGGCGGGCACCACCGTCAGCATGCACCACCACATCGGCCAGGCCACCAACGTCACCACCGTGGCCACCGCCCAGGCGGCCGGCCCCCACAAGCAGGCCACCGTCGTCGAGGAGTTCGCGGTCGCCGTCATCGAGACACCGACGGGTCGGGTGCTGCGGGTGCAGGGGCCGGTGGACCTGGTCACCGGCCCACAGCTGCGCGCCGCGATCATGCAGGCCAGCCGCGGCGGCAGCCTGCCGCTGACCATCGACCTCACGCCGGTCACCCACCTGAGCAGCACCGGCGTGAAGATCCTGCACGAGGTCGGTCGGATCATCACGAGCCTGCGCGTCACCGCCACCGGGCAGAGCCCGGCGCACGGGGTACTGGAACTGACCGGGCTGGGGCACCTGCTGCCGGAGGCCACCGCGAGCGGAAGCGACACCGGGCACCACCGGTAGTCGGACGGAGCCGCCCGCCGCGTGGTCGGTCGCCGCCACGGGAGGCATCCCGGTGGCGGCGCCCGAGTCGGCGGGCCGCCACGGGTACGGGCCCGCGCCGGACCCCGACCCGGAAAAAAACCCGGGCGGGCTGTCCAATCGGCCGTCTCCCGTCCGTAGTGAGGTCGTACGGCGGTCGCGCCGTACGACAGGGGACGCGACACGAGGGAGTCGGATCGTGAAGTACATGTTGCTCATCAACGCGGGTGCGGTCGGCGAGGACGGCGGGGCCGACGGGTGCGACGTCGGCGACTGGATGGCCTACGACAAGCAGGTGCGCGAGGCGGGGATCCTGGTCTCCGGCGAGTCGCTGGCGGACCTGGTCACCGCCACCACGGTGCGGGTCGGCCAGGACGGCAGGCGGACCGTCACCGACGGCCCGTTCGCCGAGACCCGTGAGATCCTCGGCGGCTTCTACGTGATCGACGTGCCGGATCTCGACGTCGCGCTCGACTGGGCGGCGCGCTGCCCCGGCGCGCGCGGAGGCGGCTCCGTCGTGGTCCGGCCGGTCGCCGAGTTCGGGAGCTGAGCGCGGTGGGCGGAGCGCCCGCCGACACCGGGGGGACGGACGAGGCTCCGGCGGCGGTCGTGGAGGCGGTGTTCCGTGAGGAACGCGGTCGACTGCTGGCGGCCCTCGTCCGCCGCTTCGGCGACCTCGACCTGGCCGAGGAGGTCACCTCCGAGGCCGTCGAGGCGGCGCTGGCGCGGTGGCCGGTCGACGGCGTTCCGCCCAGGCCCGGCGCCTGGCTGATGACCACGGCGCGCCGCAGGGCGGTCGACCGGCTGCGCCGGGACCAGGCCCTCGCCGCGCGGCTGGCCATCCTCCAGGCGGAGGCGGACCGGGCGGACCCCGCCCCCGCCGCGGGGACGGGCGGCGGGCTGCCGGACGAGCGGCTCCAGCTCTTCTTCACCTGCGCGCACCCGGCGCTCGCGGCCGAGGACCGCGGGGCGCTGACCCTGCGCTACCTGGCCGGGCTCACCACGCCCGAGGTGGCCCGGGCCTTCCTGGTGCCGACGGCGACGATGGCCAAGCGGATCACCCGGGCGAAGAAGAAGATCCACGAGGCCCGGATCCCGTTCCGCGTGCCCGACGCGCAGGAGTTGCCGCAGCGGCTGCCGGGAGTGCTCCAGGCCGTGTACTCGATCTTCACCGAGGGCTACGCGGCCAGCGGCGGCCCGCGTCTGCAGCGGCTCGACCTCGCCGAGGAGGCCATCCGGCTGGCCCGGATCCTGCGCCGGTTGCTGCCCGCCGAACGGGAGGTCGCCGGGCTGCTCGCGCTCATGCTGCTGGTCCACGCCCGCCGCGACGCCCGCACCGGCCCGAACGACGAACTGGTGCTGCTCGACGAGCAGGACCGGGGCCGCTGGGACCGCCCGATGATCGCCGAGGGCCTCGACCTGGTGCCCGTCGCGCTGACCGGCGGCCCGCCCGGCCCGTACGGCGTGCAGGCCGCGATCGCCGCCCTGCACGTCGAGGCGGCGGACCTCGCCACCACCGACTGGCCGCAGATCGTGGCGCTCTACGACGTGCTGCTAGCCCTCGCGCCGTCCCCGGTCGTGGCGCTGAACCGGGCCGCCGCCGTGGCGATGCGCGACGGCCCGGGGGCGGGCCTGGCGCTGCTGGACGAGCTGGCCGACGAACCGCTGCTGCGGGGGCACCACCCCTACCCGGCCGCCCGGGCCGACCTGCTGCACCGCCTCGGCCGGCACGCCGAGGCCGCCGAGGCGTACCGGGAGGCGCTCGGCCTGGCCGGCACCGGACCCGAGCGGGCCCTCCTGCGACGCAGGCTGGAGGCGATCGAGCGGCCCCGCCCGTCGGGAACGTGACGACGCCCGGCCGAGCCCGGGACGTGACGCACCGTGCGGGCGGGAGAGGGGAGGTGCCGCCCGCCCGGCCCAGGGCGCAGATGATCTGGCACGATCGGAGCCCATGCATCCCTTCGGGCACTTCCTCCTTGCCGGGTTCAACCAGGTGGCCGCGGACAGCTGGGCCAACGACGAGCGGATCGTGATCCAGGCGACCTTCTTCAACCTGGTTCCCGACCTGCCCGCCCCGCTGACGGATCCGGCCGCGCTGCAGCGGGGGATGGCGAAGATGGCGGCGGCCCAGGGCGGCGCGCTGATCGAGGCCGACGTCACGCCGGTCGGCGGCCAGCCGGCGCTCCGCCAGATCGTCAAGGTCAAGCTGCCCAACCAGCCGCACGGCCAGGCATTCCTGGGCAGCTACATCGTGCCGAAGGCCGCGTGCAGCGCGGTGTTGCGGGTGCAGGCCGCCGAGAGCGGGGCGTTCGGCCAGCGGGAGGCGACGGTCATGGGCCAGGTCGGCCCCGCGAACTACTTCAGGCCCCACCCGTACGGGTCCGACGGCGAGGGCGGCCTGCCGTCGCACGTCGCCGACGACCCGGCGTACGACGCGCGATTCCCGCAGCACCCACTGACCCGGGTGCGCCAGGTGATGGCCCAGCTCGCCTGGCAGGTCGAGCTGCACCCCGGCTTCGCGGCGCTGCCACCGTTCGCCGGCTGAGTTCGGGCGCGCGGCGGTCTGGTCGTTCGTGCGGGACCTTCGAGAACCGGGGCGCCCTCATCGGATCGCCCGTCCCCAACTCCACCGCCTACGTGGTGGACCTCGACGGTCACCTGCATCCGGTGGGCGTACTGCCCGGGGTGCTGTCGGTGGCCGTGCAGGTCGAGACCGGCGCCGGGGGAGCCCGGTCGCTGACGGCGTACCGCACGGCCGACGAGGACATCACCGCCTGCCAGCGGCGCTGCGGGCCACGCTGCCCGAGCACATGATCCCCTCGCGCTTCGTGCAGGTGGCGGCGATGCCGCTGACCGCGCACGGCAAGACGGACCGCCGGAGCCTGGCCAGGGGGGAATATCCCGTCAGTCCCGGATCACCCGGACGATAGACTGCCCAGACCCCGGGCCGCGCACGGTCGCGGCCGGGTGCCCCAGCGGCAGAGATGGAGTTGTAACCCGTGCTGACGATGCAGGACGCGCTTGCCCGCCTCGACGAGTACTGGATCGGGCAGGGGTGCCTGACCGTACAGCCGATGAACACCGAGGTGGGTGCCGGAACGCTCAACCCTGCCACGTTCCTGCGTGTCCTCGGTCCCGAGCCGTGGCGGGTCGCCTACGTCGAGCCGTCCGTGCGTCCCGACGACGCGCGCTACGGCGAGAACCCGAACCGCATCCAGTGCCACACCCAGTACCAGGTGATCATCAAGCCGGAGCCGGGCAACGCCCAGGAGCTCTACCTCGGCAGCCTGGCGGCGCTCGGCATCGACGTGCACGAGCACGACGTCCGCTTCGTCGAGGACAACTGGGCCTCGCCCGCCCTGGGCGCCTGGGGTCTGGGCTGGGAGGTCTGGCTGGACGGGCTGGAGATCACCCAGTTCACCTACTTCCAGCAGGCCGGCGGGGTGAACCTCAAGCCGGTCTCCGTCGAGATCACCTACGGCATCGAGCGCATCCTCATGGCGCTCCAGGGCGTCCGCCACTTCAAGGAGATCCGCTACGCCCCCGGGGTGACCTACGGCGAGGTGTTCGGGCAGTCCGAGTACGAGATGTCCCGTTACGCCCTCGACGACGCCGACGTCGAGTCGACCCGCCGGATGCTCGACCTCTTCGCCGCCGAGGCCCAGCGGATGATCGACCTGCGGCTGCCCATCCCCGCGCACACCTTCGTGCTCAAGTGCTCCCACGCCTTCAACGTGCTCGACGCCCGGGGCGCGATCTCGACCGCCGAGCGGACCGCCGAGTTCGCCCGCATGCGCAAGATGTCCGCCGCCGTCGCCGAACTGTGGGTCGAGCGCCGGGCCGAGCTGGAGCACCCGCTGGGCGTGGCCTCCGCCGCCGAGCCCGCCGCCGCGCCGGCGGTCACCCCGGCCGCCGGCACCGGCGCCCGCCGCCTGGTCCTCGAGGTCGGCGTCGAGGAGATGCCGCCGAGCGAGGCCCGCTCGGCCGTCACCCAGCTCCGGACGCTGGTCACGGAGGCGCTGGCCACGACCCGCCTGGAGCACGGCGTCATCGCCGTCGACGCCACGCCCCGCCGGCTGGTCGCCGTGGTCGACGACGTGGCCGCCCGCGAGGCGGACCACGAGCGGATCGTGCGTGGCCCGCGGCTCACCGCCGCGTTCGGTCCCGACGGGTCGCCCACCCCCGCCGCCCTCGGCTTCGCGCGGTCGCAGAAGACCGACGTCGACGCCCTGGAGCGCGTCGACGTGGACGGCGTCACCTACCTGGCGGTCGTCCGCAAGGAGCAGGGCCGGGACGTGCTGACCGCGCTCTCCGGCGCGCTCGCCACCGCCGTCGGGACGCTGCGCTCGGCGAAGAACATGCGCTGGTCCGACCCGCAGCTGTCGTTCACCCGGCCGATCCGCTGGATCGCCGCCCTCTGGGGCGACGAGGTCGTGCCCTTCACGGTCGGCGCGCTGGCCGCCGGCCGCACGACCCGGGTGCTGCGCAGCAGCGCCCAACCGCAGTTCGACGTCGCCTCCGCCGAGGAGTTCACCGACAAGTTGGCCGCGGCCGGCATCGTGCTGAGCACGCAGGCCCGCCGGGAGACGATCGTCGAGGGCGCGGTCAAGCTCGCCGCCTCGGTCGGCGGTCACGTCGACGTCGACGGTGAGGCCGCCCTGCTCGACCAGATCGCCTACCTGGTCGAGGCGCCGACCCCGGTGCTGGGCTCGTTCGAGGTGGACTACCTGCGCGTGCCGCACGCGATCCTGACCACGGTCATGCGCAAGCACCAGCGCTACCTGCCCGTGCGCGACCAGGACGGCGGGCTGCAGCCGTACTTCGTCACCATCGCCAACGGCGCGATCGACGAGGACGTCGTGCGGGCCGGCAACGAGGGCGTGCTGCGCGCCCGGTTCGAAGACGCGTCGTTCTTCTTCGTCGCCGACTCCGAGGTGGCGCCGGAGCAGATGCGGACCCGACTGACGACGCTGACCTTCGCCGACAAGCTCGGCTCGATGCGCGACCGGGCCGACCGGATCAGTGCCATCGCGGCCCGGCTGGCCGACGCGGTCGACCTCGACGCCGCCGACCGGGCGGTCCTCGACCAGGCCCGTGAGCTGGTCAAGTTCGACCTGGGCTCGCAGATGGTGACCGAGCTGACCAGCCTGGCCGGTGTCATGGCCCGCGAGTACGCGCTCGGCGCGGGCAAGCCGGAGCCGGTCGCGCAGGCCCTGCTGGAGGTGGAGCTTCCGCGCAGCGCGGGCGACACCCTGCCGGCCACGCCGGCCGGCGCGATCCTCTCCCTGGCCGACCGCCTCGACTACCTGTGCGGCCTCGCCGCGACGGTGGGCCTGCCGACCGGGAGCAGCGACCAGTACGCGCTGCGCCGGGCGGCGCTGGGCCTGCAGGCGGTGCACCGGGCCACTGCGGTGCTGTTCCCGCTGTCGCTCGTGGACGGGTTGCGCATCGCCGCGGCACAGCAGCCGGTCGACGTGCCGGACGCGGTGCTCGACGGGATCGGCGAGTTCCTCGGCCGGCGCCTGGAGCAGGCACTGTCGGAGGAGGGCGTCCCGGTGGACCGGGCCCGCGCCGTCATGCTGCACAGCGACCGGCCGGCCCTGGTCGACGCGCTGTTGCGCCGGCTGCAGCAGCTCGAGGACGACGAGGACTTCCGGCGGCTGGTGGAGACGATGCAGCGGATCCGCCGCATCGTGCCGGCCGGCACCGCCCCGACGTACGCCGCCGAGGTGCTGAGCGAACCGGCGGAGCTGCGCCTGCACGGGGCGCTGCAGGCCGTCGCCGGGTCGCTCGGGGACGTGACCGACCTGGCCGCGTTCGCCCGCGACACCCGCGAGCTGAACGCGGCGGTGACGGCGTTCTTCGAGGACGTGTTCGTGATGGCCCACGAGCCCGAGGTGCGCGCGGCCCGGCTGGGGCTGCTCGCCGCCGTCGCGGATCTCGGGACGCCGGCCCTGTACTGGGAGCACCTGCGCGGCGCGTAGCGGCGGCGCGGCGGACGCCGTCACCGCGGGCCACCCGGGTGGCCCGCGGTGACGCGGTGGTCAGCCGACCGACTTGTTGTAACTGTCGATGGCGCTCTGCACGCTCGCTGCGGCGTCCTTCATGGCCTGCTCGGCCGGCTTGCTACCGACGATCGCCGCCTCGAGGCCGTCCTCGGACGCCTTGCGGGCCTGCGGCATCACGCCCAGCAGGCACCCGGCCGACGCGACCGACGGCGGCAGCGCGTGCAGCTGGTCGACCGCGGTGCGGAACTGGGGGAACTTCGCCATCCAGTCCTTGTCGATCTGCTCGTCGAGCGCCTTGGCGTTGATCGGCACGTACCCGGTGCTGGTGTGCCACTTGGCCTGCTGGACCGGGCCGGAGGCGAACTTCACGAACTCCCAGGCGGCCCGCTTCTCCTTGTCGCTGTGGCCGACACCGTTGATCCACAGCGAGGCGCCGCCGATGATCGGCCCGCCCGTGGAGGAGCTGCTCACCTTCGGGTACGGGGCGGTGAGCACGGTGAACTTGCCCTTCGCGGCGTCGACGTAGCCGCGCAGCACGCTGGTGGACTCCAGGTGCATGGCGACCGTGCCCGACTTGAAGGCCGCCTGGGCGTCGTCGGTCTTGCGGCCGGTGTTCGTCGCGTAGCCGCCCTTCACCAGGTCCGTCCACCACTGCGCGACGCGCACGGCCGTCTCCTGGTCGAACTGCACCTTCGTGGCGAGGCCCTTGCGCCCGTTGCCGTTGTCGCAGTACTCCTTGCCGTCAGTGGCGAGCAGCTGCTCCACCAGCCAGCCGTAGATGGCGGCGTTGAAGCCGTACTGGACGGTCTTGCCGCTGGCGTCCTTGACCGTGAGCTTCTTCGCCAGCTCGCCGATCTCGGTGAGGTCCTTCGGCGGCTTCGTCGGGTCGAGGCCGGCCCGCTCGAACGCCTCCTTGTTGAGGTACAGCAGCGGCGTCGAGGAGTTGAACGGCATCGACCACAGCTTGCCGTCGACCGAGTAGTAGCTGGCGATGTTCGGCTCGATGTCGCCGGCGTTGAAGCCGTCCTTCTCGATGAACTTGTGCATCGGGACGACCTGCTTCGAGTCGACCATGAAGCGGCTGCCGATGTCGTAGATCTGCACCAGGGCCGGCGTGCTCTTCTGCTGCACCGACGCCTTGTACTTCGCGATCGTCTCGTCGTAGCTGCCCTGGAAGACCGCCTTGACCTCGACCTTGCCCCCGCTCTGGGCGTTGAAGTCGGCCACGAGCTGGTCGACGGCGGTGGCGTTGGCCCCCTTCATCGCGTGCCAGAACTCGATCGTGGTCTTGTCCGTGGCCTTCTCCAGCACCTCGGCGCCGGGCGCGTCGAGCGCGCCGCTGCCGCCGTCGGTGCCGGACCCGGAGTCGCCGCAGGCCGTGAGCGCGGCGGCGGCCACGACGGCGACGAACGCCGCCGCGGTCCGGCGGAGCCGAGGTCTTCTCATTGCTTCTCCTTCTCGATGGTTCAACGCAGCGCCCCGGCGGTCAGCCCGCGGACGATGTAGCGCTGGCCGAAGATCACGACGGCCAGTGTGGGCAGCAGCGACAGCGCGACGCCGGCGAGGACGAGACCCGGCTGCGCCGCCTCGGCGTCGTTGAGCTGGGAGATGCCGATCTGCAGCGTCTGGAACTCGGTGTCGCGGATCAGGATCAGCGGCCAGAAGTACTGGTTCCAGGCCGAGAGGAAGACGTAGACCCCGACCGCCGCGATGGAGGGCTTGGACAGCGGCACGATGACCCGCCACAGCAGCCGCCAGTGGCCGCACCCGTCGATCACCGCGGCGTCGCGCAGCTCGGTCGGGAACTGCAGGAACGCCTGGCGCAGCAGGAACGTGCCGAACGCCGAGGCGAGGAAGGGCAGCACCAGGCCGAGGTACGTCAGCCCGCCCCGCGTCAGGCCCCAGTCGGAGATGGCCAGGTAGTTGGGGATGATGATCGCTTCCCACGGCACCATGAGGGTGGCGAGGAACAGGCTGAACGTCGCCGCCTTCGCGGGCAGGCGGAGGAACGCGAAGGCGTACGCGGCGAAGATGCTGGTCACGACCTGCGCCACCGTGATGACCCCGGCCTGCACGGCGGAGTTCGCGTAGAAGCGGCCGAGCGGCACCGAGCGGAACACGTCGGTGACGTTCTGCCAGTGCAGCGCGCTCGGCACCAACGCGGGCGGGTAGGTCGCCAGGTCGCCGGGGCCCATCACGGCGCCGACGAAGCCGTAGTAGACCGGGAACAGCACGGGGATCGCGGCCAGGCCGAGCACGACGTAGACGGCGACCCGCCCGAGGTTGAGCTTTTTCATCGGTAGTGGACCCGCCGTTCGAGGACGCCGAATTGGACGGCCGTGCAGCCGAGCATGATGACCAGCAGCACGACGGCCTGCGCGCTGGCCGCGCCGAAGTCGGAGGAACCGAAGGCGAACGCCTTCTCGTAGATCGAGTAGACCAGGGTCGTCGTGGCCTGGTCCGGCCCGCCCTTGGTCAGGATGTGGATCTGCCCGAAGCTCTGCAGGGCGTGGATCGTGGAGACCACGACGAGGAAGAACAGCTGCGGGGAGAGCAGCGGCACGGTGATCCGCGACGCCAGCCGCCAGCCGGTCGCGCCGTCCAGCCGCGCCGCCTCGACCACCTCGGGCGAGATCGCCGAGACCCCGGCGGAGAGCACGAGGATGTTGTAGCCGAAGTTCATCCACACCGTCGCGGCGCAGACGGCGGGCAGCGCGATCGACGGGTCGGTGAGCCAGTTGACCCGGTCGATCCCGAGGGAGCCGAGCAGGCCGTTCGCCACCCCGATCGCGGGGTTGTAGATGACGGCGAAGATGACCGACGCGGTCGCCACCGAGAACGCGAACGGCAGCGCGAACGCGGTGCGCAGCGCCCGTACGCCGCGGATGCGCGCCTCCAGCAGCAGCACCACGAAGAGCGCCCCCAGCACGGCCGGCACCACCGAGAAGAGCGTGAACAGCGCCGTCGTGGCCAGCACCCCGCCGAACTCCGCGGACAGCATGTCCCGGTAGTGCGCCGCGCCGACGTACTCCGACGCGGCGCCGAAGATGTCGTTGCCGTGCACCGACAGGTACAGCGTCCGCCCGAGCGGCCAGAAGACGAACAGGGCGAAGACCGCCACCGAGGGCAGCAGCATCAGCCAGGCGAGACCGGATTCGCCGAAGCGTGCGCGCCGTACCTGTCGGGCGGTGGAGGGCGCGGACGCGGGGGTCAGGGAGCGGTCGCCCGGTGGCGCGCCGACGGTGGAAGGGGGAGGCACCGCAGCACCCTACCAACGACATCGAAGGATAGACATCATTTGGTCATGGGCGTGTAAGGCGCCGTACATGCCGTGTTCATCGAGCGCCTGTCGGTCGAATCCGATGCGGATCGCCGGGAGGGCGTCGAAGCCAGGTGCCGCTCGGCGCACCCCGTACCGCCGTGCGCCGCCGGTGAGGCGCGACGCAGAAGGCGCCCGCACCGGCACGGACGCGGGACGCGTCCGCACCGGTACAGGCGCCCGGCGTGTGAGCAGGCTGGCGTGGCGCGCCACGGCGACGGCGAGGACCCCGCCGTGGCGCGCCACCGTCAGCGCAGGCGGGCCTCGATGGCCTCGATGATGCGCGGGCGCAGTTCCGCCGCGCGGACGACGGCGTCGACGGAGCCGACCTCGACCGCGCGCTGGATGTTGTGCACCCGGTCGAACTCCGCGGCCACCTCGCCGAGCTTCTCCACGCGCACCGACGAGCGCAGCTCGTCGAGCTCCGCGGTCAACGCCGCCCGGTCCGTGCCGGAGGCGGCCGCGACGCGGGCCTCCAGCTCCCGCACGCGCGGGTCGGCCGCGGTACGGGCGTTGACGTCGCCGGAGAACACCACCGCGGCGGCGGGGGCGCCGCCGAGCACCGAGGCGAACGAGCCTTCCAGCGCGAGCACGGTCATGTTCGGGTTCAGCGCCTTCGAGAAGACCACGAACGCGCCCCCGTGGTACCGCGAGATGACGCAGAACACGATGGGCCCGCGGAAGTTCACGATCGCGCGGCCGATCTCGGCGCCGTACTCCAGCTGCAGCTTCCGCATCGACTCCGGCGAGCCGTCGAAGCCCGACAGGTTCGCCAGCACCACCAGCGGCCGGTTGCCGCTGGCCGCGTTGATCGCCCGCGCGGCCTTCTTCGACGACCGCGGGAACAGCGTGCCCGCGGTGTAGGTGTCCGGGCCGTCGGTGGGCGGGAACCCGCGCCGCGGCACCGCCCGTGACTCGATGCCGATCAGGCACACCGGCATGCCGCCGAGATGTACGTCCTGCACCGCCACGGTCTCCGCGTCGGCCATGCCCGCCCACCGTTCCAGCACCGGGTGGTCCTGGTCGGAGAGCGCCCGCATCACGGTCCGGATGTCGAACGGCTTCTTACGGTCCGGGTTGGCCTCGGCGGAGAAGATCTCGCCGACGGTGGTGAAGTCGCTGCCCACCACGACGTGCGGGAAGTCGGAGATGTCGCGGTCGACGGGGTCGGTCGTCCTCGCCCGCCGCGGCCCCTCCTCGCCGGGTGCGACGTACGTGTGCTCGTAGTGCGCCATCAGCACGTCCCGCGCGGCGGTCAGGTTCGGCGCCCAGTACTGCGCCTGCCCGTTCGGGCCCATTACCCGGTCGTAGCCGCCGATGCCGAAGTTGTCCTCGGCCGACACCCCACCGGAGAAGTCGAGCGACTGCTTGCCGGTGAGCACCATCGCCGAGTCCGGCGTCATCACCAGGACGCCCTTGGTGTGCATCAGCATCGTCGCCTCGGCGTTCCAGTACGGCTGCGCACCGACGGTGATGCCCGCGACCACGATGTTGATCTCGCCGCCGTCCTGGGTGAACTCGACGATCCGCTTGAGTGCCGCGGCCACCCAGTCCATGTTCTCCGTGCCCGACTCCATCGAGATCCGGGCGCCCGCGGACAGCGCGTACCACTCCAGGGGCACCTGCATCCGCTCGGCCAGGTCCAGCGCGGCGATCACGCGGCGGCACTCCGGCTCCGACAGCGCGCCGAGCGCCTTCGTCGGGTCACCGAGCAGCACGACCCTGGTGACGCCCTGCGGGTGCCGCCGGGTCGGCGTGGTCACCACGCCCGCGACGATCGCCGCGCTGTTGCGCCCCTTCGGCCGGTCGACCGGCACCAGCGCGTGGTCGTCGTCGAGGTCGTGCTCGACGAAGTTGCCGAGCAGGCCGGTCAGCTCGTACGGGTACACCGCGTTGCGGCTGCTCGCGCGCAGCACCTTCTGCCGGTAGTCGTCGAGCGGCTCGACCGGCTCGTCCGACGGCTCGCCG
The DNA here is from genome assembly GCF_040640035.1 of Micromonospora sp. NPDC023633. Classification (NCBI taxonomy): domain Bacteria; kingdom Bacillati; phylum Actinomycetota; class Actinomycetes; order Micromonosporales; family Micromonosporaceae; genus Micromonospora; species Micromonospora sp. NPDC023633. The sequence goes on from NZ_JBFABB010000012.1 coordinate 89,935, forward strand.
ACGGTCAGCTCGGTGCCGCCGGTGGCGTCGAAGGAGATGCGTACGGCGATCTTGGTGAGTTCGCCGGTCCGCCGGTCGCGCTGGCGCGCGATGAACAGGATCTCCTCCAGCCCGGCGCCCGCGGTCGTCGGCAGCACGCGCCGGGCGATCATCTTCAGCTCCGCGCGGGTGAGGTCGCTCGGCGGCCAGACGTAGACCACGATCCGGTTGGTGCTGAAGCGCTTCTTCGACGGCCGCCGCGACTGCGCGCGGCGGATCGAGTCGAGGCAGGTGGCGAGGACGTCCTCGGCCGTCGGCAGCGCGACCAGCCGGCCGTCGTGCTCGCGCAGCTCGGTCAGGTCGCGTACCTGTGCGAACGCGACGAGGCGGTCGTCCGACGGGTTCTCCCGCGCCACGCACTGGAAGAGGTAGACCTCCTCGTCCGACGACGGCAGCCGGGTGAGGTCGAACTCGCTCAGCCGCTCCATCTGCATCCGCTGCGCGATGTACGGGTGCAGGCCGCGGATCAGCCGCTCCTCGATCATCCCGACGGTCGACGGACGGAACGTGAAGTGGTGGTGCATCACCGCGCCGCTGCGACCCGCGACGGTGGTGGTCAGCCTGCGGACCTGGTTCGGCAGCGGGTGCGCGCTGACGACCTCGTGCAGCGCCGCCGCCATCGCGTCGAAGTCCGCCGGCTGGTTCTCCCAGGCCAGATAGACGTCGACGTCGATGGCGTCGTGGTCGCTCGCCAGCTCCGTGAGGCCGCGCAGCGCGCTGCCCAGCGCATCGAAGCGCACCGCGCAGGAGACCACGCACGAGTCCGTACGCTCGGCGACGACGAACGTGCAGCCCTCGACCTCGCTGGTGCGGACGTCGGTGAGGCCCTTGTTGCCGTAGTACCGCCGGGTCAGCACCTCCAGCATGACCGCGTTGTCGAGATGGTCGCGGACGAGCCGCTGACCGAGCAGCCGCACCAGCGGCTCGGTGGAGCGCACCATCTCGGCGATGCGCTCGGCGCGGTCCGGCGCGTCCGGGTGCGCGTCCAGGTGGCGCAGGTGCCGACGGACGTCGGCGTAGACGCGGGCGCGGTTGCGGCGCAGCAGCGGCTGGGCGAACCAGGCGAACACCACGCCGCGCGCGAGGTCGCAGACCACGGGGAAGCGGACCTGCGTCGCGGCCACCAGCCGCTCCAGCGCGAGACCGGCCGGCTCGCGCAGCGACTCGTCCGGCGGCGGCTCCCGCAGCCAGGCGCGCAGCAACGTCGCGACGACCGTGGCGTCGGCGGACGCGCGCTGCTGGGCGAGGAAGATCCGGAACACGGCGGCTTCGAGCTCGGGGGAGCGCTCCAGCTCGGTGACGCCGTAGTGCCCGAGCGCCTTGGCGAGCTTGGCCTGGAACGCCTCCGGCAGCCCGGCCCGGTCGACGTCGAGGCACTGCAGGTAGGTGTGGAAGTACTCGCGGGCGCTGGGCACGTGGCCGGCACCGCCGCCGTCCTCGCCCGTCGGCCGGTTGCGGCTCAGCTCGGTGAGGTCGGCGAACACGTCGATGAGGCCGAGTTCCTCGGCCAGCGGCCGGTGGCCGTCCTCGGTGGCCTCCCGGCGGGCGGCGAGGTAGTCGTCGAGCAGCCGGCGCTCGTCGTGCGGGTCGACGTCGAAGCCGAGCAGCAGGCTGCGCAGGTCCTCCTGGCCGCGCGTGGCGCGCTCCCGCGCGGGGACGGTCGCGGGCGCGGCGGGCAGGTCCAGCTCGACGGCCTCGCCGACCGAGGTCTCACCGGCCTCGGCGTCGTCGGCGAGCGGCTCCAGCCGCAGCAGCGGCGCACCCGTCTCCACCTGGGTGCCCACGGCCACGACGCATTCCTTCAGCCGCGCCTTGAACGGCGCCCGCAGCACCGTCTCCATCTTCATGCTCTCCAGCACCAGCACCGGCGCGCCCGCCTCGACCTCGGCGCCGACCTTCAGCGGCGTGGCGACGACCAGCGCGGGCGAGGGCGAACGGAGGACGCCGCCCTCGTCGCGGCTGACCCGGTGCGCCACGCCGTCGACCTCGACCAGGTGGATCGGGCCGTGCGTGCCGATGAGCAGGCGGTACCGGGCGCCGTTGACGAGGATCTGCCCGGTGTGCCGGTCGAAGCGGTCGAGCTCGACGTCGGCGGTGCGGACGGTCGTACCCGCCTCGATGCCGACACGGAACCGGTGCGCGCCCACCCGCGCGACGCGCACGCGGTAGCCGACGCCCCGCAGCTTGAGGTCGAGCGGCCGGCCGCTCTCGTGCTGCACCTGCGGGCGCCCGCCGAACGCCGTCGACAGCAGCCGCTGCCGCTCGACGCGTTCCTCCTCCTCGTACGCCTCGATGGCGGCGGCCGCCAGCGCGACGGCGGAGTGTCGGTGCGTCACGAGCCTGCCCTCGCCCCGGACGCGGTCGATCCAGCCGGTGTCCGCGCTGGCGTCGATCACCTCCGGCTGGTCGAGCAGGTCGAGCACGAAGCTCTTGTTCGTCGCGCCGCCCTCGATGATCACCGTGGTCTGCGCCATCGCCCGGCGCAGCCTGCCGAGCGCCTCGTCGCGGTCGCGGCCGTACGCGATGATCTTCGCGATCATCGAGTCGAAGTCGGCGGGGATGGTGTCGCCCTCGCTGACGCCGGTGTCCACGCGGATGCCCGGACCGGCGGGCAGGTCCAGCCGGGCGATGCGGCCGGGGGAGGGCGCGAAGTCGCGGTCGGGGTCCTCGGCGTTCAGCCGGGCCTCGATGGCGTGGCCGCGCTCCACCGGCGGCTCGCCCTCGAGCCGCCCGCCCGAGGCCACGTGCAGCTGCGCCTTGACCAGGTCGAATCCCGTGGTGGACTCGGTGATCGGGTGCTCGACCTGCAGGCGGGTGTTGACCTCGAGGAACGCGAACAGCTCGTCGCCGGGGTGGTAGAGGAACTCCACGGTCGCCGCGCCGCGGTAACCGACCGCGACAGCCAGCCGTTCGGCCGACGCCTTGAGTTCGGCCGTCTGCTCGGGACCGAGCACCGGCGACGCCGACTCCTCGATGACCTTCTGGTTGCGCCGCTGCACCGAGCAGTCGCGGACCCCGAGCGCCCACGCGGTGCCCTGGCCGTCGGCGATCACCTGGACCTCGACGTGCCGGGCCCCGGTGACCAGGCGCTCCAGGAACACGACACCGCTGCCGAACGCCCGCGCGGCCTCCTGGCTGGTGCGCTCGTAGGCGTCGGCGAGCTCGGCCTCGTTCGTGATCACGCGGATGCCGCGCCCGCCGCCGCCGGCGGTCGCCTTCAGCATCAGCGGGTAGCCGATCTCGGCCGCCGCCGCCAGGGCGGCGTCCAGGGTCTCGACCGCGCCGCGGCTCCACGGCGCGACCGGTACGCCGACCTCCTCGGCGAGCAGCTTCGCGCCGATCTTGTCGCCGAGCTTGCGCATGGCCTCCGCGCTCGGTCCGACGAAGGTGACTCCGACCTTCCCGCACAGCTCCGCGAACGCCGGGTCCTCGGCGACGAAGCCCCAGCCGACCCACGCGGCGTCGGCCCCGGTCTCCACCAGCGCGCGCTCCAGCACCTTCAGGTCGAGGTACGGGCGCGCGGACGCGGGACCGAGGTCGTAGGACAGGTCCGCCTCGCGGACGAAGGTGGCCGTACGGTCGACGTCGGTGTGCAGGGCGACGGTCTCGATCCGTGTCCCGGTCTCCGCGGCGATGTCCCGTACGGCGTGGATGAGCCGCATGGCGGCCTCACCACGGTTGACGATGGCGACACGACTGAACACCGACCGAGCCCTCCTTTAGACCAATGATGCGTGCGCCGCGACGCGGCGGCACCTTCGGCAGTGTCCACCCTTCTGCCTGTGGATCAAAAGGTCAGGGGGCCGAGTCCCTGCGGCGAGCGCCGGGCATCACGGCCGTGACCAGCCAAAATGCCGCGAATGGCCTTGATCGTTTCCCGGCATGTGCTGCGGTCTTCCACTTCGTGGGAGGGTGCTCCCATCGTGCTCAGATGTTACTGACGGGTCCGTGTCGACCGGCGCCGCCGCGGGCCGGCGGCCGTGCTCGCGCGGCGTCGTGCGGCGTCGCCGCCGGAGCGTGCGGGCCGACCACGGCGCGAGGAGCGGGCGCTCAGGAAGGACCAGTGCCGTCGTCGAGGTCGCCGGCGAGCGGGTCCGGGGCACGCATGCGCCACGCGTCGGTGACGAGTTCCCTCAGACGATCCAGGGTCACCTGCGCCAGCCGCAGCATGACCAGGGGCAGCCCGTCGTACGCGGGCGTGGTGAAGAAGACCTCGGGCTCGCCGAGGAGCAACGCCTGCTTCTCCGCCTCGTCGCCGACGTACAGCACCGCGACGTCGGTCCGGATGAGGCGCGGCCTACCGGGTCGGCGCTCCGGGTAGGACCAGACGAACCCCTTGTCGGCGACGCGGAAGTCGAAGCCGTCACTGTCGATCTCGACCACGTGCGGCAGTGCCCGTGCCAGGTGACGGACGTCGTCGGCGTCAGCCATCGAAGTTGCTCCAGAACATCGTCTCCCGCACCCGCGCAGACTAACCGCCGCGCGGGGCGCGACCGCCGGACGCACCGCGACCACCAGGCCGGCGGGGCTGTGAGCTCGGTTACCTCACCGCCAAGCGGGAATGAGATCACCGGATCCGGGTTTGCAGCCAGATGTGATTCCTGCACCCTTCCCAGCCCGGCTGCGCACCGACCGGTCGGAGGCGAGCCGATGACGGCCGCCGTCGACGCCCCCGAGGGGCCGGCAGCCCCACTGACGCGGGGTGACCTGATGAGCCCCCGGCAGCGCCTGCGACTCGTCCTCGTCCTCGGCTCGCTGACCGCGGTGGGCCCGCTGACCATCGACATGTACCTGCCCGCGCTTCCCGCGCTCGTCGCCGACTTCCAGACCACGTCGGCGGCGGTCCAGCTGACCCTCACCGGCACGTTGGCGGGCCTCGCCCTCGGCCAGTTGCTGATCGGCCCGCTGTCCGACGCCGTCGGCCGGCGCGCGCCGCTGATCGCCGGCGTCGCGCTGCACGTCGTGGCGTCGCTGCTCTGCGTCGTCGCGCCGAACATCGCGGTGCTCGGCGCGTTGCGGGTGGTGCAGGGCCTCGGCGTCGCCGCGGCCTCCGTGGTCGCGATGGCCGTGGTCCGTGACCTGTTCGACGGCGCGGCCTTCGCCAAGCTGCTCTCCCGGCTGCTGCTGGTCATGGGGGCGGCACCGATCCTCGCGCCGACCCTCGGGGGCGGGGTGCTGCGCTGGACGGACTGGCGCGGCGTGTTCGTGGCGCTGGCCGCGTTCGGTGTGCTGCTCGTCGTCGTCGCCGCGCTCGGCCTCCCCGAGACGCTGCCGCCCGACCGGCGCCGGCGCGGCGGCGTGGTCGCGACGATGGCGCTGTACGGCTCGCTGCTGCGCGACCGTACGTTCGTGGGCCTGGTCCTGGTCGCCGGGCTGGCCATGGCGGCGCTGTTCGCGTACGTGGCCGGGTCGTCGTTCGTCCTGCAGGAGCAGTACGGCCTGGACGAGCAGGAGTTCGGGTTCGCCTTCGGAGCGGGCGCGGTCGGGCTGATCGCGGCGACCCAGTTCAACGTGCGGCTGCTGCGCCGCCACTCGCCGCAGCGGATCCTCGTCGTCGCCCTGGGCGCGGGGAGCGTGGCCGGACTGGCGCTGCTCGCCTTCGCCGTGACCGGCCTCGGCGGGCTGCCGAGCCTGCTGGCGTCGCTGTGGGTGGTGCTCGCGGCGGCGGGCCTCGCGATGCCGAACGCGCCGGCCCTGGCCCTGTCCCGCCACGGGGAGGCGGCCGGTACAGCCTCCGCCCTGCTCGGCGCCGTGCAGTTCGGCGTCGGGGCGTTGGCCGCGCCCCTGGTGGGCGTGCTGGGCACCGGCGCGGTCGCGATGGCCGTCGTCGTCGCGGGGGGCATGCTGGCGGCGACGGCGGTCCTGCTCGTCGTCGTGCGGCCGGCCCGGCTCGCCGGCCTCGAGCCGGACGCGGTGGTCCTGGCGGCGCACTGAGCTGTCGGCGGACCGGTCCGCGCCGGGGCAGCCGTGCCGGGATCGCGCGCAAGCGGGCATCCGTCGCGCGCTCGGCCGGCTGGCCCGGACGGGGCACGTAACGCCTCGTCGCTGTCGCGACGGCGCGGTGCGAGCCGGTACCGGCCGGGGCGCGCGGTGTGGTGCCCCGCCCGCACGGGGAGGCGGATCAGCTCCCGAAGCGGCGCCACGCGTCGTCGGCCACCGCGTCGACGCTGTCGCCCGCCACCGCGAGGTCTGCCGCGACGAACCGCCCCGCCTCGCCCGCCCACCGTCGACCCGGGCGAGCCGAGCAGACCACCGCCCGACCCGCCAGCGTCCGTACGAGCCGTCACGGTCCGCCCGTCGTGGCGGGCCGGGCGGGCGGCCCGCTCCCCGGATGGGCGGGTCGATGGCAGACAGTGAGGATGGTGGGGTGGGTCGCCGGGTTGGTCTGACTCACCGGCAGACCGACGCTTGCTGTCTTTATCCCGATTCGTCGGCCGACTCGGTGACCCCGACATCTGCATGTCACCGGCCAGGCGTCGTGACTTGATAGGAGCCTGTGCGAGAGGCGCCCACCACTGTGTTGTCCGCATCGCCTGACCGGTGACGTGTCCACGTGTTCTCGACGCGACCGAGAAGGGCGGACCTCACCAGCATGGCAGCGAAGAAGCGATCGGTGATCGGTGGTGTCGACACGCACCGCGACACCCATCACGCGGCGGTCATCGACAGCACGGGCGGGCTCCTGGGCGACGCCCAGTTCCCGGCGACCGCCGCCGGCTATGCCGACCTACTGGCCTGGATGCGCTCGTTCGGCCGGCTGAAAGCCGTCGGGGTCGAGGGCACCGGCAGCTACGGCGCTGGCCTGGCCCGCCACCTGACCAGGCAAAAGATCACCGTTGTCGAGGTTGACCGCCCGGATCGCAGGACCCGACGGGCCAAGGGCAAGTCCGACCCGATCGACGCCATCGCCGCCGCCAGGGCCACCCTCGCGGGCACCGCCAT
>NZ_JBFABB010000013.1:0-95674 GCF_040640035.1 Micromonospora sp. NPDC023633
CGCACGCGCGGCGCTCGGCGCGAGTGCGGACCGGCCCGCCGGCACCGGGCCGGGGGTGGGCCCGGCCGGGCGGCCGGCGACCGTGGGGGCGGCCGGGACGGCGGTCAGCAACGTCGTCGTCAGGACGGCGAGGAGCGGGCGCGCGAGGAACCGGGACATCGACCGCCTCCGTATCGTGTCGACTCCGGAACGGGATGTTAGCGCCTCCGGCCAGCGATTGTGATCACGCTTCCACCTTGTAGGTTGTACGCGATACCTATGGCCTGTTCGCGGGAGGAGGGGTGGCCGTGACCGAGTGGGAGCCGGCCACCGACGCCGAGGCGGCGATGCGGGACGCGCTGCGCGCCAGCGACCAACAGCTCTACTTCCGCGTCCTGGCCCGGACCGAACTGCTGCTGCCGGTTTCCGCCGAGGCCCTCGCGGGCACGGCGCCGATGGGTTGGGGCACCTGGACCACCGGCGGCCGCACCCACGTGTTGGCGTTCACCTCCGCAGCGGCCGTACGCGCCTGTCTCGGGGAGAACGGCGGCGCCGTCCGACGCACCTCGTACGCCGAACTGGCCGACGGTTGGCCCAACCACGAGTGGTGGCTGGCGGTCAACCCCGGCCTGCCCATCGAGGGCTACCTGCCGGCCTGGTTCGTCGCCCAGCTCTCCCGGGGCGACGTCCGGCTGCCCGGCCGCACCATGGGCGCGCGGGCCCGGCTGGAACGGGTGGAGACGGCGGCCCGGGCGCGGGCCCAGGCAGCCGGTCACGGCACGCCGGCCGGGCCGGACACCCGGCCGACCACGGGTGTGGCCCGGTCCGACGGCACGCTCCGGCCCGAGCCCACCACCGCGCCGACCACCGGCCGGATCCCCGCTCCCGCCCGACCCGCCGCGTCGGCGGACCCGGCCCACCCGGCCGTCCCGCCCACGTTCCCGGCGGACCATTTCGACCCGCGACGTGGCGACCCGGCGGCCGGCGGGCCGGCGCGGTTCGACGGCGTGGCGGCCCCCGACCGGCTCCCGCCGCCGCGTCCCGCGCCGCTCACCGAGCGCCCGAGGGGCCTGCCCACGCCCGACGCCCACCCCTCGCCGTCGACCAACGGCCGCCCGGCCGGGGAGGCCCCGGAGCGGCCGAACCGGTCGTTCTTCGAGCCGGCCTCCGGTCGCGCGGCCGCCTTCCGGCAGGAGGCGCTGCGCTCCGGCGAGCGGGCGGCTCCGCCGCCCCGCATCGCCCCCGGCAGCCAGCCGTTTCCCCGCCGCCGGCCGCTCGGGGAGCCGGTGCCGGAGGAGCCGACCCGCCCGATCCCGAGCGCCCCGACCGACGGTGAGGCGACCCGGGCCTTCGCGGTGTCCGACGGCGAGCCGACCCGGGCCTTTGCCGTGTCCGACGGTGAGCCGACCCGGGCCTTCGCGGTGTCCGACGGTGAGCCGACCCGGGCCTTTGCCGTGTCCGACGGTGAGCCGACCCGGGCCTTTGCCGTGTCCGACGGTGAGCCGAGCCGGGCCTTTGCCGTGTCCGACGGTGAGCCGAGCCGGGCCTTCGCGGCGCCCGGGGGCGAGGCCACGCAGGTGTTGCCGCCGCGTGGTCCCGACGAGGACGCCACCCGGGACCTCCGGGCCCCCGCCCCGGAGCCCGCCCCGCCACCACCGGCGTACGGCGGACCCCGACCGGAGCCGGCCGAGGACGTCACCCAGGCGCTGCCACGACGGCGGCCCGCTCCGGAGCCGGTCGAGCCCGAGCCGGTGGCGGCGTCGGACGCCGAGCCGGTGTCCGGACCGCCCTCCTCCCGGCGTGGGTTCACGCCGATCGTCATCGAGGGCACCGTCATCGAGTCGCGGGACCTCACCGAGCCCGCCCCGGCCGCCGCCGAGCCCGCCCCGGCCGCCGCCGAGCCCGCCCCGGCCGCCGAAGAGACCGTCTCGCTGTTCGAGCCGGTCCGGCGTCGGCGGGAGCCGGTGGCCGCGTCCGCGTCCGCCGGCCCGACCGACGCCGCACCCGCGCCGACCGCGCCCGGCGTCCCGGTGGCGCCCGTCGAACCGGGATGGTCCGGCGCTCCGGCGGCGACCGGGGATGCGACCGTGCCCATGAACCCGGCCTGGCCGGGCGAGCCGGTGGCGCCCGTCGACCCGGCGGCGCCCCGCGAGCCGGCGGCGCCAGTCAGTTCGGCCTGGCTCGGCAACCGGGCGGCGCAGAAGGCGCCGGCGACCGTCGCCGCACCCGCACCCGCACCCGCACCGGATGGTGCCGCCCCTGAGCCCGCTCCGCCGGCCCCGCCGGTGTCGACCGATGCGGGCGTTCCCGACGGCGCGCCGGTCGCGGTCGGGGAGGACCCCGGGCCGCCGGTCACCGACGAGCCGACGACCAGACCCGGAGCCGGGCCCGTCGCCGGGGACGTGCCGCCGGATGCCGGGTCCGTGCCGGTCGGCTTCCAGCCGGCCAACGAGGTCGAGGAGAACCTCCTCGACGCCGCCGGCGCCGGCAGCACCGACACGTTCCTGTCCACCCTGTTGCTGGCCCGCGTGCTGCTGCCGGTGGCGGCCGACTCCGCGCCGGGCAGCCGGCCCGGCGAGCCCGGCTTCGTCTGGCGTACGGAGGAACTGGACGGCGAGACGTTCGTCGTGGTGCACACCTCGCCGGAGCGGCTCGCCGACCACACCGACGCGACGGTCGAGACCATCGAGGTCAGGTTCGTCCAGCTGATCCGCCGTTGGCCGGACGAGTCCTGGTCGTTCGCGGTCAACCCGGGCACCCCGGTCGGGGCGAAGCTGCCCGGCGAGCAGATCGTCGGGCTGGCCAACTGGGCGGCCGAGGTGGGGCTCGGCGACGACACCGGGGCCGAGGCCGAGCCGCCCGCCGCCGAGGAGCCGGTCAGCCGTCCCCGCTACGCCCCGCCCGCGCCCGACCCGGCGCGCCCGATCGTGATGCAGAAGGCGGTCGCCCCCAGCCAGCTCGCGTACTACCTGGAGCGGGGCTACGACCGGGTCTCCGGCTTTGTGCACCGGGCCGGCGAGCTGGCCCACCTCACCACCCCGGCCCAGCTGCACGACGCGCTCGGCCTGGGCTACCCGGACTCCCCCTTCGCCCGGGACGCCGGCGAGATCTACGTGCTGCGCTGGCCCGCGCACCGGCCGAGCCTCTACCGGATCCCGTACGGTGGGCAGAACGAGGCCGCCATGCGGGCCATGGAGGGCTGGGTCATCGAGCGCCCGCCGTTCCGGGGCAACGGGTTCGCGCCGGGCGAGAGCAGCGACGTGGTGGCGGAGTTCAAGGTGGACAGCGCCCGGCTGCCGCACGGCGCGCAGCTGTGGCGGATCGGCGCGGACGGCACCGAACGGGTGGTCGCCATCCTCGACACGGACGCGCTGCGGTGGCGACAGGTCGGTGAGCAGTGACGCGCGACGGTTACGTGGCCCGCTGGCAGGGCCGGGAGTACCAGGCGAGCCCGGACGGTGACGACGTCCGGCTCTACCAGCCGGAGCCGGGCGAGGGCTTCGAGGAGATCCGCCCCGGCCGGTACGTCCGGGTGCTGCCGGCCACCGAGATCGACGACCTGGCGTACGTGCGGACCACCTGCACCTGGCAGGGGCAGCCGTTCATCGTCCTCGGCGAGCACGACGGCTGGCTGCGGGTGGAGTACACCGGCGGACGCTGGCCGGTGGCCCGGGCGATGGGGCTGGAGGTCTTCGACTTCGGCGTCTACCAGGGCTGGGCGCCCGCCACGGAGGTCGCCGACCTGCGCGAGCAGCGGGTCTGAGTCAGGACTTCGCCCAGCGCAGGATCTCGCCCAGCACCACGTCGCCGGCCTCCACGTGTGGGAAGTGCCCGACGCCGTCCAGGAGCCGCCACTCGTAGGGCGCGACCACGTACCGGCCGGAGCCCTGGGCGGTACGCGGCAGGGAGGCCTCGTCCAGCGCGCCGTGCAACTGGAGGGTCGGCGTGACGAGCGGCTTCTGCATCAGCCGGACGAAGCGGTAACCGTGCAGGCGGAGCACCGAGCGGAACGCCCAGCGGTAGCCCTCCAGCGCGCAGAACGCCGCCTGCGGGATGCGCATGGCCTCCCGGCACCGCCCCGCGTACGCCTCGAAGCCCGGCCCGTGGACCCAGCGCGGCCCGCCCCAGCGGCGCAGCATCTCCTCCACGGCCGCCGCGTCGTCGCGGGTCAGCACGTGCTCGTAGCGGGGCAGCTGGAACTTGAGGGTGGGCGTGGCGGCGGCGAACTGCCCGCGTGGGTCGGCGAAGATGGCGGCCCGGAGCCGGAGCGGGTGGGGAGCGCCGAGCACCACCAGCCGGCGGACCAGGGACGGGTGGAACGACGCCACCGTCCACGCGATCATGCCGCCGACGCCGGTGCCCACCACGGTGGCGGAGCGCTCGCCGAGGGCCCGGATCAGCCCGGCGACGTCGGCGGCCAGCGTGTAGCCGTCGTACCCCCGGGGCGGCTTGTCGCTGGCGCCGTAGCCGCGCAGGTCGACCGCGACGGCCCGGAAGCCGGCGTCGGCGATTGCCGGCAGCATCTCGTGCCAGGCCCACCAGTGCTCCGGGAAGCCGTGCAGGAAGAGCACCATCGGGCCGGTGCCGGCCTCCACGACGTGGAAGCGGCTGCCGTTGGCGCCGACGAAGCGGTGCGTCCACGGCCCCTCGGTGAGGACGCAGGACTCGTCGACGGGCCCGCCGCGCTGCTCGGTCATGGCAACAGCCTAGGACCCCCACACCGGTCGGTTCCGTCGCCGACCCGCGAGGTGGTCGGGATCGCTCGACGTAACTCCCCGACTCGGCTGATCTCTGAAGCCGCCGTGCCGGGGCGCGGGTGCCGGCGGGCGGCCGGCGTGGAGACGGGCGATGCCCGGGCAGGAGACCTGCCCGGGCATCGCGTGGTGCGGGTGGTGCGGGATCAGCGGTTCAGGAGATGCGGATCTTGGTGTAGACGCCGTCCTTCTCCAGGACCTTGATCTTGGTGCCGGTGGCCGGGAGCTTGACGCCGTGGTTCGGCAGCTCCGGGAACCAGTACTGCTGGGTGTCGTCGAACAGCGGCTGCGCGGCCTGGCCACGGATGTACTGCGGCTGGCTGTTGAGGTGCAGCGTGAACGAGTCGGCCTTCTTCAGGCTGAACGGCGCGTCGTAGACCTGGACGCGGGCCCGCCAGGGCTGGCCGGTCAGGTTGTAGATCGGCCGCGGGTGCGCGTCGATGATCAGGTTGCGACCCTCGCCCGGGTGCTCGAACGTGTCGTTGTCCGCCCACCGGGTGTTCCAGTAGGAGATCAGCAGACCCTCCTGGTACGCGTAGTGGTCCACGTAGTCCGGGCGGGTGTTCGAGTAGCCGAAGAAGTACGGGCCGGTCTTCAGGTACTTGTCGTACGAGATGTACTGCCGGGTGCCCGCGATGTAGTAGTTGTCGTACGCCTTGGTGTAGCTCTTCTCGGCGGTCTCGAAGCCACCGGCGAGCGTCCAGCCCGCGGCGCCGGTCTCGGCACCGTCGGAGAGGACGGTCTGACCGTCGGCCGTCACGGTGATCGCGTCACCGTAGAAGCCGCCCTCGGAGACACCGCCGTCGGTCTGGTAGCGCAGCCGGAACTGCGCGACCTTGCCCGCCGCCACGTCCATGGGAATGGCGACGTCGACCCACTCGCCGCCGCTGCTGCCGTCCAGCGCGTAGCGGCCGGCCGAGATCTCCTTCAGCGGCTGGCCGTTGGCCGTGCCGGGCAGGGTGACCCAGCTCTGGCCGCCGTCCAGCGACGCCTCGAAGAACAGGTAGTCGTAGTCGGCCTCGATGTTGTAGCGGCCCTTCATCGACAGCGACGCCGACGACTTCCCGGTGAAGTCCAGGGTCCGGGTCATCGTGCTGTTGAGGTCGTCCTGGTTGCCGGAGAAGAACTGCTTGGTGCCCTCGAACGGCGCGCCGTGCTCGAACGTGTAGTCACGCTTCGGGAGCACCACGACGACGGCCTGTGCCTCGTCGCTGTTGTACTCCTGCGGGCCGAGGGTCATGGTCCGCTTCTGCCCCGCGACGACCACCTCGTAGTCGAGCCAGCCGAGCTGGAGCTTGTTCCAGGCGCCGAGGTCGCCACCGCGGTCACCGATGCCGGCGTCGTTCTTGGCGCCGAGCCGGCTCTGGGCCATCAGGGTCCAGTGCTCGTTGTTGTTGTCCCCACCACTGGTGACGTTGTAGTCGTCCGGCAGACCGAGGTCGTGGCCGTACTCGTGGTAGAAGACGCTCCGGCCGCCGTTCTCCGGCTGGATGGTGTAGTCGCCGATCCAGATGCCGGTGTTGCCGATCTGGGTGCCACCCGCCGGGTTGCCGGACGGGCCGGTCGAGCCCTGGTCGGACGCGAAGGCGTACCAGCGGTGGCTCCAGATGGCGTCCTCGCCCTGGTACGGGTCGCCGTCGGCCTCGTCGCCACCGGAGTGGACGATCTGGAAGTGGTCGATGTAGCCGTCCGGCTCGTTGAAGTTGGCGTCGCCGTCGTGGTCGTACCGGTCCCACTGGTCCATCGCCTTGAGGTCCGCGGCGATCTGGGCGTCGGTGCGGCCGGCGGCCTTCTGGTCGGCGACCCACTGGTTGGCGGCGTCGCGGACCAGCGCCCAGGTGTTGGTGCAGACGTTCGAGGCGCACGGGTAGCCGCCGGAGCGGCCGTAGCGGGCCTCGTTGTACTTCACCTTCACCCAGTCGGTGACCTTGCCGTCGACGCTGTAGCGACCCGAGGACTGGGCCTCGTAGTACTGCTTCACCGACTCGTCACCGGGGTTGGTGCCGAAGTAGAGCTTGCGGTAGTAGTCGGCGTTGTAGTCCGCCTGCCACACGGTCGAGTTGTCCACCGCCCGGTTGGGCGCCGGGATCTCGTTGTGCAGCGGCCCGTCGAACCGGGTCGGACCCGCGGTGTCCGGGTCGGTGTCCTGGTCCGGGTAGTTCGGGTGCCGCTCGTTGCCGAACTCGGCGAGGATGACGAAGATGCGGTCCGTCTTCTCGCGGGAGAGCTCGACGTACTGGTCCTCCGTCTGGGTGGCGGCGTTGGCCCGGGTCGAGCGGGCGGCAGCCCCCTCGGCCTGGGTCTTGCCGACCTTGACGACCGTGCTGCCGTTGACCTTCTGCGGCTTGGCCCGGCCGGAGAGGACGTCGCTCAGGCCCTCCTGACGCAGGGCGCGACGCTTGTCCTCCAGCGGGTTCGGCAGGTCGTGGTCGACATGGGCGGGCTCGGAGACCGACGGAGCGGCCGTCGGCATCTTCGGCTGCGGCGCGGCGCTGGCGGACGTGCCGACCGCCAGTCCCGTCGCCGTCAGCGAAAGCCCGAGCAGACCCACTGCGACTTTGCGCACGTGGTACCTCCGGTGTGAGGGAACCGGCCCAACGGGGGTACGGGCCGGTGTGACCGGTCCCACTAGTGGGACCAATGGTGAACATAGACACTCGTGTGACCGGTGGGAAGACGCGTGCGTCGATTTGTTGCAAAGTTTTGTTGGGAATGCTTTTCACCGTCACATCCCCGCCGTTCACCAGCGCCGTGAGCAGCGCGAACGGTCACCCCCGGGGGAGAAAGAGGCGGCTTTCGATAGGGATGATCGGGTACGCGAAAAAGTGGGGCCGGTGGCGTCACCGCCACCGGCCCCACGCGTGCCCCGATCGTCAGTTGCTGACCTTGACGACCATGTCGTCGGTCGGGTTGGTGCCCTGCTGAAGGATCTCGATCCGGGTGCCGGAACCGGCCACCTTCACCGAGTTCCACGGGTTGCCGGACGTCCAGTACTTGTTCGCCCCGGTGTCGGAGAAGACCGGCTGCGGAGCGAGCGCCGGGAGCGTGACCGGGACACCGTTGAGGTGGAAGGTCTGCGCCGGCTTGGCGTACAGGCTGAACGTGGCGTCGAAGCCGTTGCGCCGGTTGGTGATGGTGCCCTGGCCGTCGACGGTGATCTTGTTCGGTCGGACGTCCACCGGGAGGTTCAGGCCGTAGCCCGGGTGCTCCGAGGTGTTGTTGTCGCCGTACGCGTAGTTCACGTACCAGACCAGCATGCCCGGGTGGTTCGAGAACCGCTCCACCCAGTTCGGGCGGGTGTTGTTGAACCCGTAGTTGTACCCGCCGGTCCGCAGGGTGTCGTCGTAGCCGACGTAGGACCGGTTCTCCGCGATGTAGAAGCGGGGGTACGAGTCGGTCACCGAGCCGGTCATCCGGGTGAAGCCCTTGGCGGTCCACTCGGCGGCCAGCGTCTCGGCGTCGTCGGTCCAGGCGACGGCGCCGCCCTTGACCAGCGACACGTTGTCCAGGAACGCGCCGGCGAGGTGCACGCCGCCGTCGGTCTGGTAGCGGTAGCGGAACTGCACGGTCTGCCCGGCGTACGCGGACAGGTCGTAGGCCAGGTCCACCCAGGCGCCGCTGGTCGAGCCGTCGACCCCGGTCTCACCGGCGTCGACCGACGAGTTGCCCAGCGCGGTCCAGGTGGCACCGCCGTTGGTCGACACCTCGGCGTAGAGGTAGTCGTAGTCCTCTTCGATGTCGTACCAGGCCTTCGCGGTGATCGACGCGGACGTCGTACCGGTCAGGTCCAGCTGACGGGTCAGCGTGGTGTTCAGGTCGTCCGCGCTGCCGCCCCACCACTCGTACGACCCGCCGAACGGCGTGTTGTAGCTGGTGGTCTGGGTCTGTGCCGGCAGGTTGACGACGACCGCCTGGGCCTTCGGCCCGTCGCTGTCGCCGGCCGGGCCGAGCGTGACCCTGGTGGTGCCGCTGTTCTCCTCGACCACCGAGTAGTTCAGCCAGCCCAGGTAGAGCTTCGACCACGGGTCCATGTAGCCCGGGGTCGACCCGATGTCGTCCTTGCCGCGGCTCAGCCACGAACCGGAGGACATCAGGCTCCAGAAGCCCACGCCGTTGTCGCCGCCGGCGGTGTCGTAGAGGTCCGGCAGACCGAGGTCGTGGCCGTACTCGTGGGCGAAGACGCCCAGGCCGCCGTTCTCCGGCTCCGTGGTGTAGTCACGGATCCAGATGCCGGTGTCACCGATCTGGACACCGCCGGCCTTGTTCGCGTCCGGACCGGCGCTGCCGGCCAGGTTCGGGAACGCCGCCCAGCGGTGCGACCAGATGGCGTCCTCGCCCTGGGCGCCGCCGCCGGCCTCCTCACCCTCGCCCGCGTGCACCGCCTGGAAGTGGTCGACGTAGCCGTCGGGCTCGTTGAAGTCGCCGTCGCCGTCGAAGTCGTACCGGTCCCAGATGTCGAACTGGGCCAGGTACTGCTTGATCTGCTCCGGCGTCTTGCCGGCCGCGACCTGGGACTGGTACCAGGCGGTCGCGCTGTCCTTGACGAAGTTCCAGTACCCGTCGGACTCGGGGATGGCGTTGCTGCCGTAGCGGGCCTCGTTGAACGGAACCTTGACCCACTCGCTGACGTCGCCGTTGACGGTGTAGCGCCCGCCGGACTGCTTGTAGTAGAAGTCCCGCATCGACTCGCCAGGACCGAACATCATGTCCTGGTAGTGCGCCCGGTTGAAGTCCGGCCGCCACAGGGTGCTGTTGTCGTCGGTCGAGTTGCCGTCCCAGTTGCGGTCCGGCTCGGCGATCTGGTTGCGCGCCGGGCCGGCAGTTCCACCGGTCCGGGGGTCGGTCTGGTCGCCGAACTCGACCAGCATCGTGAAGATGGGGTCGGTCTTCGGCGCCTGCTGGTACTCGACGAACAGGTCGTCCTTGACCTGGATGACCTTCGAGCCGTTGCGCGTCTGAAGCTTGGCCTTGCCGGAGAGCAGGTCGGCGATGGCCTTCTTCCGGAGCTCCCGCTGCTGATCCGACTTCGGATCGGGGAGGTTGTCCCTGCCGTGCTTCGCCTTGTCGGAACCGGGGGTCGGGTCCGCGGCCGGTGCGCCGGAGGCCGGCGTCGACACGACTCCCGCCGCCAGCAGCGCGGCCGCGGCCGAGGCCAGACCGGCTGTGACTCGTCTCCTCAAAGGTCCTCCTCCTTTGTGGATCTGTTACATGACAGGCGTGGCCGAGGCGACGGCTGTCATGTGATGCGTTACTCACCCTGACAGAGGGGATACGCGCTTGTCACGGGTCAAATACCTAATGGGGACACGCCTTGCGGCTTGCATATGCGCATAAATGCCGACCAAAGGGCGCGTCCGACGAACTCCAGTTCACGTTACGTTTTGGCCACGATCACTCTGCGTGGCCGGGGTTATGAGGTCCCCTTCGGGGAGCGTCGGAGGCCCGGAATTCGTCACGGGCCCCGATGGACGGACGACAGCGCCCGCAACACGGACGGGGCCCGCCCGGAGCAAGTGTGCTCCGAACGGGCCCCGCCGTGTGTCCCGTCAGTCGACCCTGGGGTCAGTTCCTCGCGGGGGTGACGTGCACCGTGGCGTACGAGTTGTCCTTCGCGGCGTGCTTGATGGTGATGGTGACGCCGTAGGACACGCCCTGGTCACCGGGGTTGCCGGTGCCCAGCACGATGGCGCCGCCGCCCAGCGTGACCCCGTAGTAGGCCGGCGCCGGAGTACCGTCCGGGTTGGTGACCCGGGTCGTATACGGCGCGTTGCCCTTCGACGGGATGACCACCGAGGCGTCGCTGTCCCGGGCGTACGCCGCGCCGTCGCGGATCTCGATGCCCGGGTACCAGCCCTTGGCGTCCGTGAACGCCGGCACGGCCGGCTGGGCGCCGAAGTCGGTGCAGTACTCGCTGTACGGCTCGTCCGCCGCCTCCAGGCACTCCCGGAAGGGGTACGTGGGGTTGAGCGAGAAGGCCGCGTTCCCGGACTGCGGGCGGCTGGGCAGGTTGTCCAGCACCGACGGGTCCTTCGCGGCCGCCTCACCCGTGCGGCGGAACGGGTCGAAGTGCGAGTCGACGATCAGCAGGCCACCCTTGGCGCCGTAGCTCGGCAGGGAGGTCAGCTGTCCGGTGACGTGGTTGACGTCGCCGAGCGCGGTGTCCCGGTACCAGACCAGCATGCCCGGGGCGTTGTAGGAGACCTTGTCGACCTTCCACGCCTCGTGCGAGTACACCGTGTCGTAGGTGTACTTCAGGCCGTTGTCGAAGCCGTCGAAGTTACGCCACTCCGCCAGGTAGTAGTGCGCCTGGGTGGAGGTGCCGCTGTCGATGCGCCAGCCCGCGCCGGTGGTGTCGACGAAGGTGCCGCCGGTCGCGGTCCAGCCGTTGGCCCCGCCCTCGACGTCGTCGCTCCACGTGGTGGCGCCGCCGCCGGTCACCGAGAAGTCGTCGGCGAACCAGCCGCGCTCCACGAACGCCTCGTCCGTGGCGTAGCGGAGCCGGACCTGCACGGTCTGCCCGGCGAACGCCGACAGGTCGACGTAGTCGTGCCGCCAGCCGTGGGTGTCACCGGTCAGGCCGTACTTCTTGTTGCCGAAGTCCACCATGCGGCCGTTCGGGTCGGCGTAGCCGTCGTTCGTGGTGACGAGCTTGCCGGTCGAGTCGTAGACCTTCTGCTCGGCCCAGCTGGCGCCGCCGTCGGTCGAGACCTCGACGAAGCCGTAGTCCCAGTCGGCCTCGATGACGAAGTTGTTCCACATCCAGAACTTCGCGTCGGCCGCCGCCGGCACCGCCACCTGACGGGCGATCTTGACGTCCGCCCAGTCCTGGTCGGCGCCGGAGTACCACATGTTCGCGCCGCTGTGCGGCGTGGCCAGCGTGATCACCTTGTTCGGCAGGTTGATCTTGATGCCGTCCTGGGTGCCGCGCGGCGTCCGCGAGGTCTGGCCGAGCTGCACGTCGCGCGGGTCCGCGCCGGGCGCGAGGGTCAGCGGGTCGGCCCAGCCCAGCACCCACTTGTCCCACAGGCCCATGTGCGTCGGCAGCGCCTGGAAGATCTCACCCGAGTGCGAGCCCGAGGCCATCAGGTCCCAGAAGTCGACGTCCGAGTCGGCGTTGCCGGAGGTGTCGTAGAGGTCCGGCAGACCGAGGTCGTGGCCGAACTCGTGGGCGAACACGCCGACGCCGGCATCCTCCGGCTGCACGATGTAGTTCGACACCTGCAGGTCGGTGCCGGGGATGGTGTAGCCGCCGGCGATCGACGACGAGTGCGCCCAGACGGCGTACGTGCCCTCGGCGCCGCCGCCACGGGACTTGCCCTGGCCGGCGTGCACCAGCACCAGGTGGTCGATCACGCCGTCCGGCTCGAAGACGTTGCCGTCACCGTCGCGGTCGCCCTGGTCCTCGATGTCGTAGTCGGCCCACGGGAAGTCCGGGTCCATCTGCGCGAGGGTGCCGATCGCGTCGGTGGCCAGCCGGCCCGCGCCCTGCGGGTTGTCCGGGTGGCCGTTCATCGCCTGCTCGCGGCCGGCGACCCAGTTGCCGTTCTCGTCCTGGAAGCAGCGCGAGGCCGCGTACCAGCCCTCGGAGTGCGGCACCTTGATCCACGGGCTGGCCTGCCCGTCGACCGTGTACGCGCCCTTGGACATCTCCAGGTACATGTTGTGCATGGTCCGGCCGGCCAGGCTGACGCCCGGCTTGCCGTCCGGCCCGGTCAGGTCCGGGCGGACTCGCTCGGTGATGCCCTCCTTGGTGTAGAGCATCTTGTCGTAGTGGGTGGGCGAGAAGTCCGGCACCCACATCGAGTTGTTGTCCTCGTGCGGCAGGCTCGCCGGGTTCGGGATGTTGTTGTGCAGGGGGCCGTTCTGGACGGTGCCGGGGACACAGCTCCGGTCCTCGAAGACCGTCTTGGGGACCATGACGTCGGTGAAGTCGTCGTTGGCCTGGTCGTTGAACTCGACCAGCAGCGTCAGCAGCTTGGCGGTCTGGGCGGCCGGGGCCTGCTTGATCTGCCGCGGGCTCGTGCCCGTCTTGATCGCCTTGGCCTCGGTCTCGGCGAGCTTGCGCGCCGTGACCGGGTTGCCGCGGGCGAACTTCCGGTCGAAGGCCCGGGCCTTCTCGACCGCGGGGGCGTAAACACCACCCTTGCCCTTGACCTCGCGGCCGGTGCTGTCCGGCTGGACGGCGGGCTCGGCGTAGTTGATGTAGTACTCGTCCGCGCCGATCGTGGCTCGGGCGGGACCGGGCTCCGCCGCCGCCGCGCCACCCGTCACGGTCAGTGACGTGGCGGCGAGGGCGATGGCGGGCAGCGCGACGAGCAGGCGTCGACGCGACCCGGATTGCGGATTTCTGTTCATGCCGCTCCGTTTCTCGGGCATGGGGGAGGAGGAAGTCGGCCGGCCCTCCATCGATGTGACGTCCATCGAACCGACCCGACCAGCGTGAACCTAAATCAGAAAACAGGCGAATGACAGGGGTCGACGACTGCCTGTGTCCGTTCAGTTCTCCCGGCTCACCCGACCGACCGATGTGACAGCGCGCATCCGCCCGGTGCCGCACCCGTAAGAGACGACGATGGGTGACGGTCCGCGTGGGACCGCCACCCATCGGAGCGTACGTCTGCGTCAGTCCTCGTCGGACTTGCCGCCGCCCAGGCCGGACGAGATCAGGTCCATCACGGACGAGTCCTGGAGCGTGGTGACGTCGCCGAGCGAGCGGTTCTCCGCCACGTCGCGCAGCAGCCGGCGCATGATCTTGCCGGAGCGGGTCTTCGGCAGCTCCGGCACCAGCATGATCTGCCGGGGCTTGGCGATCGGGCCGAGCGTCTTCGCCACGTGGTTGCGCAGCTCGGCGATGAGCTTCTCGCCGGCGTCGCCCGCCGTGTCCGTGGTGCCGCGCGGGATGGCGAACGCGACGATGGCCTGCCCGGTGGTCGGGTCGGTCGCGCCGACCACCGCCGCCTCGGCCACCGACGGGTGGGAGACCAGCGCGGACTCCACCTCCGTGGTGGAGATGTTGTGCCCGGACACCAGCATCACGTCGTCGACGCGGCCGAGCAGCCAGATGTGCCCGTCGTCGTCCTTCTTCGCCCCGTCGCCGGCGAAGTACATGCCCTCGAACCGCGACCAGTACGTCTCGATGAACCGGTTGTCGTCGCCCCAGATGGTGCGCAGCATCGACGGCCACGGCTCGCGCAGCACCAGGTAGCCACCGCCACCGTTCGGCACCGACCGACCCTGGTCGTCGACCACGTCGGCGACGATCCCGGGCAGCGGCGTCATCGCGGAGCCGGGCTTGGCCGCCGTCACGCCCGGCAGCGGCGAGATCATGATCGCCCCGGTCTCGGTCTGCCACCAGGTGTCCACGATGGGCAGCTCACCCCCGCCGACGTGCTGCCGGTACCACATCCACGCCTCGGGGTTGATCGGCTCGCCCACGCTGCCGAGCAGCCGCAGCGAGGAGAGGTCGTAGCCGGCGGGGATGTCCTCGCCCCACTTCATCATCGTGCGGATGAGCGTCGGGGCGGTGTAGAGGATGCTGACCTTGTACTTGTCGACGATCTCCCAGAACCGGCCCTTGTGCGGGGTGTCCGGGGTGCCCTCGTACATCACCTGGGTGGCGCCGTTGGAGAGCGGGCCGTAGACGATGTAGGAGTGCCCGGTCACCCAGCCGATGTCGGCGGTGCACCAGTAGACGTCGGTCTCCGGCTTCAGGTCGAAGACCGCGTGCGTCGTGTACGACGTCTGGGTCAGGTAGCCGCCGGTGGTGTGCAGGATGCCCTTCGGGCGGGCCGTGGTGCCGCTGGTGTAGAGGATGAACAGCGGGTGCTCGGCGTCGAACGGCTGCGCGGCGTGCTCCGCCGGGGCGGTCTCCACGGTCTCGTGCCACCAGCGGTCCTTCCCCGACCAGGCGACCTCCTCGCCGGTGCGGCGCACCACCAGCACGTGCTCGACCGACGGGCAGTTCGCCACCGCCTCGTCCACGGTCGGCTTCAGCGCCGACGGCTTGCCCCGGCGGTAGCCGCCGTCGGCGGTGATCACCACCTTCGCGCTGGCGTCCTGGATCCGGTTGGTCAGCGCGTCGGCGGAGAAGCCGCCGAAGACCACGCTGTGCGTCGCCCCGATCCGGGCGCAGGCCAGCATCGCCACCGCCGCCTCGGGGACCATCGGCAGGTAGATCGCCACCCGGTCGCCGGCGGTGACGCCCAGGTCGGTCAGCGCGTTCGCCGCCTGGCAGGTCAGCCGGTGCAGGTCGGCGTACGTGATGGTCCGGGTGTCGCCCGGCTCGCCCTCCCAGTGGATGGCGACCTTCTCGCCCAGGCCGGCCTCGACGTGCCGGTCCAGGCAGTTGTACGCCACGTTGAGCTGCCCGCCGACGAACCACTTCGCGAACGGGGGCTTCGACCAGTCGAGCACCTGGTCCCACTGCCTCGCCCAGGTCAGCCGCCCGGCCTGCCGCTCCCAGAACGCCAACCGGTCGGCGTCGGCGTCCGCGTACGCGTCGGCGGTGACGTTGGCGTGCGCGGCGAGTTCGGCCGGCGGCGGGAACTGGCGCGTCTCGTTCAGCAGATTGGCCAATGCCTCGCTCATGCCGTGCTCCCTCGTCGCTCGGGTGACCTGCGTCTCTCTAGGGCACGAGGTTAGCCGGGGCGGCCAGCACGGGCGAGCGCCGGTCCGGCCGACGCGCGCCGAGCGGCCCCCACGGCGCGCCGGACGGCGACGCGGGCCGCCGCGTCGACGCCGTTTGTCCGGGCAGGCGCGCCGGCCGACGGCTCGCGGGTGGCGGCGGTCGCTTCCGGGCGGCTCGGCGGCGGGGCGGGCCGGGCAGTCGATAGCGTGACGGGGTGACCGCTGACCCGCTCGCCCCGCTGCTCGCGCTCGCCGACATCGCCCCCGCCGTGGAGCGGGCCCGCGAGCGCTTCGACCAGGCCCTGGGGCACCGCGCGTTGCGCCGGCACGGCGGCCAGGTCGCGGCCGAGGTCAGCCTCCGGTCCGCGGTGGCCAGCGCCGCCCTGGAGGGGTACGCCCGCGAGCGCGAGGCGGTCCGCGCCGGAACGGTGACCGAGCCGGTGGTCCAGGGCGCGCTGCGGGTCGCCGGGGCGCTGCCGGGGCTGTCCGAGCTCTGGCCGAAGGCGCCCCGGCAGGCGCTGGCGAAGCTGCACGTACTCGCCGCCCGCGACGTCGTCGGCGAGGCCGAGCTGGGCCGGCCGGTGGCCGATCCGGTCGTCGCCGCCCGGCTGGACGCGCTGGCCGGGCTCGTCGCCGGCGGCACGAAGGTCTCGCCGCTGGTGCTGGCCGCGGTCGTCCACGGCGAACTGCTGAACCTGCGCCCCTTCGCCGGGCCGTCCGGGGTGGTGGCCCGGGGCGCCGCCCGGCTGGTGCTGCTGTCCAGCGGGCTCGACCCGCGCGGCCTGCTCGCCGTCGACGTGGGTCACCACGAGCGCGAGCCGGAGTACGTCGGCGCGGCCGGCGCCTTCGCCACCGGCACCCCGGACGGCCTGCGCTCCTGGCTGCGCCACTACACGGCGGCGGTGGAGGTCGGCGCCGACCAGCTCACCGCCATCGGCGACGAGGTCCTCGCGGCGGCCTGACCCGCCGGGTCTGGATCGCTTCGGCGGGTTCCGCTCAGGCGGGTGCCGGGGCGGATATCGCTCAGGCGGGCGAGATCCGCTCAGGCGGGCGCTTCGGCGGAGATCCGTCCAGGCGGGCGCGCGGGCGGAGGTTCGTTCAGTCGGGCCGGAGGTTCGTTCAGGCGGGCGCGCGGGCGGACGTTCGTTCAGGCGGGCGCGGGGGCGGAGCGGGTGCGGCGGTGGCGGCCGTACCAGGCGATGCCGATGGCGACACCCACGCCCACGCCCAGCGCCGCGGCGGCGACCGGGACGGCCGGGCGCTCGCGCAGCCGCCGCCCGAGTGGGATCGGGTGCCGGAACTCCAGCACCGGCCAGGAGTTCTCGGCCGCGAGCCTGCGCAGCTGCCGGTCCGGGTTGACCACCGAGGGATGGCCGACGCACTCCAGCAGCGGCCGATCGCTGTACGAGTCGGAGTAGGCGTACGAGTCGGCCAGGTCGTAGCCGCGCTCGGCGGCCAGCTCGCCGACCGCGTCGACCTTGCTCGGGCCGGCCGCGTAGAACTCGACCTCGCCGCTGTAGCGGCCGTCCACCACGCCCATCCGGGTGGCGATCACGTCGGTGACCCCGAGCAGCACACCGATCGGCCGGACCATCTCCTCGCCGGAGGCGGAGACCAGGACGACGTCCCGCCCGGCGGCCTGGTGCTCCTCGATTAGGGCGGCCGCCTCGGCGTACACGTAAGGGTTGATCAGCTCGTGCAGCGTCTCCGCGACGATCTGGCGGACCTGTTCCACCTGCCAGCCCTTGCAGAGCGCGGCGAGGTAGTCCCTGGTCCTGGCCATGGTCTGCTCGTCGGTGCCGCCCAGCCGGAACATCAGCTGCGCGTACGCCGACTTGACTACGTCACGCCGGGTGATCAGGCCGTCCCGGTAGAACGGCCGACCGAACGCCAGGGCGCTCGACTTGGCGATGACGGTCTTGTCCAGATCGAAGAAAGCGGCACTTCGGCCCACGGCGCGAAAGTCTATCCGGATGGTCTATGGTCGGCGGGTGCCCGGGGCCCGGTGACCCCTTGGACCTGCGGGCCGGCCCCCGCCACCTTCGCGCATCGTGACAATGGTCACACTCTGCGAACATTAATTCGCAGGGAGTGGAGGCAACACCACTCGACGTATACAGGTCCGCTCAGGCAGACTTGTGGATGCGACGAGTGTTCACATCTCGTACAACAGGCAGACCCTCGGCGGTTGCACCCCCCGTGACCGCTGAGTGGGTTCGGCTCGACCCCCCCGGAGCCGAACCTTCGACGACCCCCGTCTCCCCCCGACGGGGGTCGTCCCTTTCCCGGAAGCGCTCCCGACCTGGTAGAGGCACTTCTCCGAGGCCGACCGGGCGGGGCGACGGACGGAAAGTCAGCGAATCGTCAGCGAACGTCAGCCGGACCCGGTCGGCGTAGTCGTCCGGGGTGTGCGTGTAACGATTCAGCGTCGTTGACGCCTTCTCGTGCCCCACGACCCGCCGCACCACGTTGACCGGCACCCCGTCCGTCACCAACCACGTGATGTACGAGTGCCGCAGGTCGTGGAACCGCAGCCCGCCGAACGCCGAGGCCGCCACCTGCCCCACCGCCGCCGCCTCGTCGGCGAACTCCGCCCGATCCTCCCGGCCGTCCCGGTCCGGCCACGACGCCACCCACCGGCCCGGCACCACCTCGGCCACCCGCCCGAGCAGCCCGGCCCGCACCAACGACGGCAGCCACACCCGCCGCCGGAAGTTCGACCGCCGCTGCGGCCCGCCGTCCCGATCGGCGAAGACCAACGCCCGCCCGTCCGGCACCGCGGCTCCGCGCCGCCGCCGCAGCTCGTCGACGAGGAACGGCGGCATCGGCACCGTCCGCACGCCGGCCCGAGTCTTCGGGTACGCCCGCAGCACGATCCCGCCGTGCGTCTCCACCGCCACCTGGGCGACGTGCAGCAACCCCCGATCGAGGTCGACCGCCTCCCACGGCAGGCCCGCGCACTCACCCCAGCGCAGCCCCGCCCCAGCGGCGGCGCAGACGATGCCCCGGTGTTCGGCCGGCACGGCGGGCAGCAGCCGGCCGAAGAACGCCTCCCGGCTGATCGTGCCGGCGCGAGCCTCCCGCGCCCGGTTACGCGGCACCCGCACCCCCTCGCACGGGTTCACCGCGATCAGCCGCGCCCGGATCGCCGTCTGCATGATCATCGACAGCATCCCAAGGTGCTTCGCCGTCGTCGACGGCGCCAGAGTCCGACCAAGGTTGGTCACCCACTCCTGTACCGCCAGGTAGTCGATCTTTGCCAAAGGCCACTCCGCCCACTGCGGCAGCAGGTGAGCCCGCAGCATCGAATTCGTCCGCTCGGCTGTCCGCGCCTCCACCGACCGCCCGGCGAGCCACCGCGTCACGAACTCGCCGAACCGCATCCGCCCGGCGTGCGGGTCGACGTACGTCCCCCGGTTGAGGGCGCCCTCCACCTCGGCCAGGAACGCGTTCGCCTCCTTCTTGGTGCGGAACGTCTTCGCCTTCTGCCGGTCGGCCGAGTCCCGCCAGTTCGCCCGGTACGTACCGGCCGGCGTCTTTGCTCACGAAGCCCACGATCACCAGCCCCCGCGCGGCGCGTCGGTACCCGTTGCCGAAAGCTGACCGGAGGCACCGTCCAGCCAGGCGTGGAAACGGCTACGCGGCACCACCCAGCGCCGCCCCAGCCGCTCGGCGGGGATCTGCCCCGCCCGGACCAGCGCATAGGCCGAGCTGACCGACAGGGACAGCAGCGCGGCCACTTCCTTGACCGTGTAGACGGCCCGGACCGGCTGCGGCGGGCAGTCGCCCGGGGCGACTTCGCCAGCACGAGGCCCGGCCTGCCGAGGCGCGAACGGCACGACGATGGACAAGATTTCCTCCCCAGAGGTTCAGGCCGCGAACGCGGCAGGTTGATGGGTTGCCGAAACGGCGGCGGCTGTTCGTATCCGGGCGGTGTCGAGGTCAGAGCGCCAACGGATGCGGGCGGATATCGCCCGCAGGAGCCGGTGTTCCAGCGGGGGCACGTCCGGGTCTTCCGGGCGGGCGAGTTCGAACCGGTACCGCTTCGACCCGTCCGCCTCGTCGGCCGCCTGGTCGTGCTCTTCGGTGTCGGCCATGCCGCCAGCGAGGATGGCGCGCACCCAGGACCGGTTGTCGGCACGGTGGTCGGCGAGGGTCTTGCCGGACCACTGCCGGGAGACGAGCACCCGCCGGCCGGTGAAGCCGAGGGTGGAGCGTTGGTGGACCTTCCCGGTGCACCGTCCGGGGGTCAAGCCCGCCTTGACCCCGTCTGGCTGGACGCCGTACAGCAGCCAGTTGGCGCACGTCGGTGAGCAGGGCAGTACGGCCAGTTCCGCGTGGAGACGGTCGAAGTGCGCCTTCTGCGCGTCGGAGCGCGGCTTGGCCTGGTCGGTCAGGTCCTTGGTGACGTACTTGGTCACGTAGCGAATCGACCGTTCGGCGTCCTTGGTTCCCTGCTCGATGCCCCGGGCGTCGATACGCCCGAGCCGGGCCACGTAGGCGGGCCGGCTGTCGGGCTCCTCCAGGGCGTCGAGGGCTTCACCCCAGGTGGGCAGCGACTCGCGCGTCTTGGGGTCGACGTACGTCTGTCGGTCGACGTCCCAGACCGGAGGTTTGTCGACCGGGTAGGCCAGCTCATCGAAGGGCGGCCACCACACCTGGTGGTAGGTGGCCGCCGCGATCTGCTTGAGCAGCCGGCGGGGCAGGGTGCCGCGGATGGCGAAGTGAGCGTGTGGGGCGAGCCGTCGTTGCAGCTCGACCGCGCCCGCGTACTGGACGTTCCAGCCGGCGGCGCGGCGGACGTTCTGCCACCACCGGTCGAGGACCCGCGCGAAGTGGATCGAGTCGAGGGCGGCCCGCCGGTAGTCGTAGCTGGTCGGGTCGACGGGGGTGCCGAGCACGTCGTCATACGGGCCGTGCCGTTGGCCGCACTCGCACGGGGCGACGTAGGCGCCGCGCCGCAGGTGGGAGTGCACCGGCCCGTGCGAGCCCAGGGTGAGCGTGATGAGCATCGACGGCCGGTGCGTCTTGCCCGCCTTGCCCGAGTAGGCGCGGCCGACCGTGCGCGGGTCGACCGGCAGGCGTGGCAGGTCGGGCGAATCTTGCCGCCGCCGGGTCGACCGCTTGCGCCGGGGCCGCTCGTCACGCTCTTTCGGGGTCAGGTGGCCGCGCAGGCTGGTTTCGGCGAGCGCTTCATCCAGCTCCGCGATGGCAGCGTCTATTTCGGCCAGTTGAGCGGCCCGCTCGTCGGGGGTCATCGGCTGGTACTGCGCTGCTTCGCGTTCGAACTCCAGGTGTGCCCGGACCCGCACGAGGGCGAGGACGTCTTCACCGGGTTGGTCGGGGCGGACGGCGGGTTCGTCGGCGAGGTGCCAGCCCTCGCGGATCTGTTGGATACGCAGCCGCCGACCCCGCTCCGCGCACGGCTTGCACTTCGCCGCGAGGGTCGCCCCGCAGGGCACCTCCACCACCTCGGTCAGACCGGTGGCAGTGTCGGTGCGCCGCAGGGCGAGAGGGCGGACGCACACGCCGTTCTGTTCGGCGAGCTGCTTGAGCGCGTCTTTGGCCAGGGGCTTGCGCATCCGGTCCGCCCGCGACCCCGGCCGGGGCTGCTCGACGGGAGTCGTGGGGAGGAGTTCGAGTTGGCTCACCGGTCACGCTCCCCGCCGAAGACGCTGCCGTTGCGAGGCGCGAACGCCGCCGCCGGCACGGGCACCAGTCCCGGCCGCCGCTCCACCGGCACCACGGGAACCGAGCGGAGAGCCGCCGGTCGAGGCTGCTCGTCGGTGGCCTTCACGGCGGCGTTGACCGCCTGGCCCTCGTCGACGACGGCGAAGGTCACCGCTCGGTCCTCGTCGGCGACGTCGACGGGCGGCCGTTCCTCAGTCGGGTCGTAGCCGGGCGGCACGTCGCCCCAGCCGTCGGCGTCTGCCTGCTTGTCGACGGGCACCGCCGCCGGGGCGGCGGGGGTGGTGGAGAAGATGAGCTTGGACAGGCCGAGGAACGCCAGCGCCGGCACGGCCGACAGCAGCCACCCGGACACGCCCGGCTTGGCCACGGCGAGCTGCGCCGACAGGGACAGGGCGACGGCGCAGACGAGGAGGAACATCGGGTACCCGACCGACCCGCCGGTGCGGCGCCGCCGCCTGATCGTCAGCAGCGCCGCCAAGGGGAGGAGTTCGGAGATGGCGGCGTTGGCCCAGCCGAACCAGTCCCCGGTACCGGTCGGGGAGTTGGCCATGGTCCAGTCGTGGACGTGGGTGAACGACGCCGCCCCGGCCAGCCCGCCCACGGTGAGGACGATGAGCACCAGGACCACGCCCTCCACCCGATCCGCGTTGGCCTTCACCGGGTCACCTCCTGCTCGTCGTTGTCGGTGTCGTCGCAGAGCCGCCGGTAGGTGCGGCCGAGTTGGCGGATGTCGTCGTCGGTGAGGTAGGAGAACCGGACCCGGACGGGTTCGCGGACGCCGTCGAGGACGACGAACCCCACACCGGGTGTCGATTCGGGGATGCGATCGCACAGCGCGCCCCGGTCGCGGGCCCCATCGCCGAGGACCATGTCCACCTGCTCCGGCTCGGTGAGCCGCAGCCCGATGCGGGTCGGGAACAGGTCCCGGAAGGGCAGTACGTCCTTGCGTGGGTCTTGAAGTGCGGCGACCACGTGCACGCCGACCGCGCGGCCCTGGGACAGGAGTAGGCCGAGGGCTTCCTTGATCCGATCGCGGACCTTCCGATCGGTGATGTACGCCGTCAACGCCGCCAGCTCGTCGACCACCAGGACGATCAGCGGCTCATCCGGCGTCGGCGTGTGCTGGCGGGCGACCCCACGCAGGCGGGCCGCCCGCAGCCGCATCCGCTTGACGGCCTCTTCCAGGACGCCGGCCATGCCGTCGGGGTCGTCGTAGGAGAACCGGGCGAACAGCGGCACCCCGGCCGCCAATTCCATCCCGCCCTTGGGATCGAACGCCCACAGCTCCACCAACCCCGACCGGATGCCGCCGGCCAGTGCGCGGATCAGTGACCACAGCACCGAGCCCTTGCCCGAGCCCGTCGCCCCCGCGATCAACACATGCGAGCCGGTCAAGCGCAGCCCATAGAGCTGCCCGTCCTCGCACACACCGAGCGCTAGCCCGCCCAGCTCAGGCACCACCGGCACCGGCAGCGGACCGACGACAGCGGCGAGAGGGTCACGACGCAGGAACCGCAGCACGATCTGATCCGCTCGGTCCGTCGACCGGGCCTGACCCTGACGGAGGCGGAAGGCGTAGGCGAGGCGTTCCGCGGCCTGCCCCCAGTCGTCCGGGATCTGACCGGGCAGCATCCGCACCGTCACCTCATCGCCGTACCGGTCACAGCGCACCCGCAGCAGTTGCGGCACGTACCGGTCACCGGCGAACGCCGTCGCCAGCCCACACGTCGCCATGACCGACGCCCACCGCCGCCGGTAGACCATCAGGGCCCGGACGCGGCTGACGACCGGGTACAAGCCGAAGCGCAGCCACGACGACGGGTGCCACCGCCACCAGGCGACACACCCGACGGCGACCGCCAGGACGACGACGGCCAGGACCCGGCCGCCATACTCGGCCCGCACCCACAGAGCGGCCATGGTGGGGGCGGTGAGCCACCAGTACCGCACCGCCAGCAAGGTGAGGCGGAACAGGCCCCGGGCCAGCCACCAGAACATCAGCAGCCAGCCCGGAACCCGCCACGCCGGAAGGCGCACGTTCATCGGCGCGACGGGGATCTTGTCGCCCGGGATGATGTTGATCAGAGGCACAGGTCACCACCCCTGCCGGGACGGGCCAGGGTGGCGATGCAGGAGCGGCAGGACATGCGACGCAGGTCGAAGCGGCGCGGCTTCACCCACTGCTCGCAGCGGGGGCAGCGGATCGCGCACACCCGCGCCGAAGCCGGCGGCAACCGCAGCGCCGACCGGAGGGCCGCTTCCGCCTCCCGGTAGGCGTGGCGTAGGCCGGCCAGACGGGTACGGGACATCAGGACCACCACCCCGACGAGCAGCGGCCCACGGGGCAGGGCAGGGCAGGGGGAACTACGGTGGGCATCACGCCCTCCTTCACACGTGAGGGATGGAGAGCGCGGGACGGGCCGGGACTCTTGGCGGGGAAACGACCCGCCCCGCGCGCCAAACAGCGACCAGTCAGGCCGCCACCGAGCCGGGAACGGTCGACGCTGGGCGGATCGCGGTGGCCCGCAGCGAGTACGCCATGCGGGAGCGGCAGTCACCCGACGAGCGGCCCGGCTTGCACCGCTGCGAATCCACATACGGGGTCAGGGTCAAGCCTTCGAACTCCACCGCCGGCGGATAACCCGGCACCGTCGACGGCGGCGGCACCGGCTGCTGCGGCGCGACCACCTTCACCTTCACCTCGGTCGACCGACCGAACTTCCCGGCCTCCGGGTCCAGGTCCATCACCCGCACCACCCAGACCCGCTCCCCGGACTCCTTGTCCCGCGCCTGGTTATCCGCCTCACCACGCCGCTCAAAATCGATCTGCGGCGACACCCCGAGGCAGAGAGCCCCGGCGGGGAACACGTACTCGGACGGGACCGGCACCTTCAACGTCATCGGAACCATCAGACGACCTCCAACGTCCAGTCAACTCAACCAGTTGACTTGTTAAGTGGGACCAAAGATAGGTGCCGGCAACTTAACTTGTCAAGTGATGTATCTGTCTAGATCAGTCGAGCGGATAAACGTCTTCGAGATCGTGCCGGCGGGCAGGCAGCAAGAGATCTACGGCTAGCAGCGGCTTTCCGGTCCGGTCGCAGACAGACAGGAGCACCGTGAGTACGGGATCGTCGGCGGCGATCTGCAAGAGCTGCGCCTCTTGGTCGTCGGGCAGACGAGCCGAGATCCGTTCAGTGACGTGATCGAACCGAACCCGCTTGCGGGCCGCCACATGCCGAAGCAGACCTTCGGGTAGGGCATTCGGGCCGGCCACGCCCGTACCAGCGGCGAAATCGGCGGGCAGGAAGGCGGTACCAAGTTCGACCGGGCCGAGGCCGTCGATAGCGATCAGACGGCGACGAGCGACCACCAGCGTGCCCGGTTCCAGGCCCAGGGCTGCCGCGGCTCGGGGCGGAGCAGATACCTCCCCGGCGGCGAGCAGGGTGGAGCCGGCCCGCTCGTCGTCTTCCAGCACCCCGTACCGGCGTTCACGCTCCCGATGAGTGGCGCCGGCGGGCCGCCCCAGGACGAAGCGGCCCTTGCCCTGCCGGCTGTCGATCCAGCCGTCCTGCCGTAACAAATCAAGGGCTCTGACGACGACGGGTCGGGACGCGCCGAATTCGCGGATCAGTTCCGTTTCGCTGGGCAGCATCGAGCCTGGCGGGTAGGTGCCGTCCTGGATGCGTTGTTGCACCGCGTTGACGATCACCACGTACTTCGGCGGCGCAACTTCGATCGGCACCGTTTCACCCCAGACGACAACTCAGCTTGTCAACAGGCTATCTGCGCTGCTCAGGTTCTGTCCATCGGCCCGCATTGACCTGCCGGGCAGCACTACGTGCAACGCTGCTTCGCCAGTCACGTAGCGCGCGCTTCAGTCGCGCGTTCTCGTCGCGGAGGCTCGCTTCCGCCGCCTCCCTGGCGGTCAGATCGTCGACGACCGCCCGGACGAACGCGTAAACCTGATCTTCGTCGAGTCCACGCCGCCCGATCCGGGCACGCCGGAACCGGAAGCGCCTCACCTGATCCGGGTGCAGCCGTGCCAGTCGTGATGCCGCCCGGAACACTCCCACGGCGAAGGTGGTCACCGTAGCCTCCTGTCAACGTTCAGACCGTCGTTCTTGCCGTCCTGCGCGGCCTCTGCCGCTCCGCTTGGCTCGTAGGTTGCGCAAGGCGCTGTGCGTCCGCTGTTGCGACGGCGCCAATCAGCCGTAGGCCGTCGTGCTGCACGTAGATCTCTCGGCGGTCCACGGCCTTACCGGCACGGTCGAGGACGTAGCCGGTCAACCAGACCCACCCGTGGTACGTCGGCTTGTCGCAGACCTTGATCACGCGGAAGACCAAAGCCCGATCCCCACCGAACTGCACCGACGCCCTGCCGCCCACACGGACCACGTCGCCAGGCTTCGGTTTCATCAGCCCTCGCCTCCATGGGTGGATGGGCACCGAGGCGGGCGGGCTTTGGCCACGGGCCGACACCGCGATGGCCTGCCGGCACCCGCCCCGGTGCCCTGCTCAGGACGCGAGCCCTACGGCAACCGCCACCACCGCAGGCCGCGCCTGCCTCCCGGTGCCGGTGCAATCCGGGCAGTCCCGCCGCTGCAACCGGGTCGGATCGCTGGGCACCCGTAGGGAGCGTCGAGGGCTCGCCATCTTCCAACCCCGCCCTTCACAGGCAGGGCAGGCAACCGCGGCCGTCGGCACCAGACGCGGTCCCGACTGCGGGCGTGCTCCGTCCACGCAGCGAAGGACCCGGCCGCCGCCACCCGCGACCGCGCTGACACCCGGGCCCCCGTGCTGCCGCACCGCCTTTCGCCGGTTCGGCCCGCACACGTCAGCGGCTTGTACGTGCACAATTGCGGTGGGTGACGTGTCCATGGTGGAGATACAACACCCGGTTCAGAAGACCGATCGAGGACCGAATCAGCACCTCTGGCGGACATCGAGCGGACACCATGAGGACCTGCATTGAGTTCAGGACCTCACACCGGCGAGCGTGGAGACAGCCCATCAGAAAGGCATCGACGATGGCCCGAGAACGCCGCGAACCTCGCACCGTGCTGGAGCACCTCATCCAGCAGAGCGACCGCACGTACGAGGAGTTGGCCGACGAGTTCTCCCGCATGGACCCGCGCGCGGCGATCAGCGCGAGGCACCTCGGGCGGCTGGCGCGCGGTGAACGGGACCTGGCCTCATCGACCCCCGCCACCCGGCGCGCGTTGCAGGCCATGTTCGGCAAGCCAGTCGACGAGTTGCAGCGCCCTTGGGCTCCCCACCAGTTGACCCCTGCGCCGGGGCCAGAGTTCGCTGTCGAACTCACCGGCGCCGGCCCGGAAAGGAACCTCCTCGCCATGGCCGCACAACGCGCCCGCCAGTACGCCATGCTCGCCGCCGAAGCCACCTCGCCGGCCGCCATCGACCAACTCGCCGAGGATGTGCAGCGCCTCGCCCTGGCCTACCCGCAGCGCCCCGTCAGCCAGATCCTCCCGGACCTGGTCGAGACGCAAGACACCCTGTTCACCCTGCTCGAACGCCGCCAGCAACCCACACAGTCGCGCGACCTGCACTTCCTCGCCGGCATCACCAGCGGCCTACTCGCCAAGGTCTCCCACGACATGGCCGACCCGCACTCCGCCATGCTGCAAGCCCGCACCGCCGTCCTTTGCGCCGACCAGGCCGGGCACCCCGGCCTGCAAGCGTGGCTGCGTGGACTTCAATCGCTGGTCGCCTATTGGGCGGGCAGGTACGCCGAGGCCGTCCGCTACGCAGAAGCCGGCCGCGAGTACGCCACCCAGGCCGGCGGCACCTCCGCCGTCTGGCTACCCGTCAGCGCCGCCCGCGCCTACGCCGCCCTCGGCAATGCCGAACAAGCCAAGGCCGCCATCACCGAAGCCGAAGACACCTGGTCGCGCGTACGCCCGGACGAGATGGACGAAATGGGCGGCATCTGCACCTTCAACCAACCCCGCACCCTCTACTACGCCAGCGACGCCCTCGCCTGGCTTCCCGACGAAGCCGCAGCCACCGAGCACTACGCCCTGCGCGCCGTCCAGGCATACTCCGACCGCTACGACCCCGCATGGGCCTTCGGCGACCAGGCCGGCTCCCACACCAACCTCGCCATCGCCCGCATCACCAACGGCGAAGTCGACGCCGCGGCCGACGCCCTGGCCCCGGTGCTCGACCTTCCCGCCGAGCAGCGCATCAACGGCATCATGCACTCGGTGCGTCGCGTCCACCAGGCGATCACCCGCGCCGGCCGCGCCAACGACGCCCGCGAACTCATCGACGGCATCGAGCACTTCACCCACACCCCGGCCAACGCCCTGCCTCGATAAGGCACCATCAGCACATGTACCCGATCACCATCCCCGGCCGCGTCATCACCCTCCGCGAACTGCGACCCGATGACGCGGCCGACGCTTTGGCGATCGTCGGCGACGACCGAGTAACCCAGTGGCTCTCCTTCGACAGCCGGGACCAAGCTGCCACCGTCGCCATGGTTGAAGGAGCCGTCGCGCGGGCGCAGCTCACCCCGCGCACCGAGTACTACCTAGCCGTCGCCGACACCTCCGACCGGATGATCGGCTTCGCGCGCCTTGGACTCACCGGCCACCAGGCCGCCAAGCTCGGCTACGCCATCGGCGCCGACCACTGGGGCCACGGCTACGCCACCGACGCCGCCCGCACCATCGTCGACTACGGCTTCCGTGAGCTCAAACTTCACCGCATCACCGCCGCCATCGGCCCCGACAACGCCGCCTCGATCGCCGTCGCCAAGCGGCTCGGCATGCAGTACGAAGGCCGGCTCCGCGACCACGTCTACACCAACAACGCCTGGCGCGACTCCCTGCTCTACTCCATCCTCACCCTGGAGTGGACCAGCGCCGCCGGCTAATCGCCCGACTTGGTCGTCCGCACGCGCACGAACCGCTCTGATCATGGCGCCGGTACGATCGCCGCCATGCGCGACGCCGACACGCCGCCGCAGGAACCCGCCGATCCTCCCTACACCCGCACAGGGCTCGCACCCCGCCAGCAAGCGGCCCTGATCCGAGCCGCCGCAGCCGAGGTGTACGAGCGCGTGCATGAGTGGCGGAACACGCCCGGTTGGCTAAACACACCGACGAACGCGCACCGACATCAGGCAACCGTGGACGCGGTTGCCGTGCTTGACGCGCTGCCCCAGCCGACCACTGCGGAAGACCTCGCCAGACTCGTTGACGCCGTCTGGCCCGTACTCGCTGAGTGGCGGCCGAGCCGGCCTGGTTCCGAGCAGCAAATCTTCGTCGCGGTCGAACGACTTCGTCAGGTGTGCGGATAGCGTCCGTCCTGAGACCGACACGTGCGGATAGCGCCGACCGTAGGGGGTCTCTGTACCTCTTCAAGGTAGCCCTGAACGGGCCGCACGCGCCGCCGCCTGGGCGCGCGCCGGCAGCTGCCGACCCGTTCGGCGAGGGCAGGTACGTCGGCGTCTGCTGTCGCTCTACGGCCGTCACGCCTGACGCCCGGCGGCTGGCGCGGAGAGCGCGAACCCCGGAGGGCCGCCGCAGAACGACAGACCGTGACCGGTCAGGGGTGGGCCCGGCAGCCGGCCGGGCCGCGCGGCCACGAGCCCGCGCGGGCGTAGGGGAGGTCACGCCGGCCGCGTCGGCGAGCTGGCGGCGGTCGCGGGGTTGCGGCTACTGCGCCTCCGGCGGGGGCGCTCCGGCTCCAGGATGGCCGGGGCACCGCCGGCGCGTCGCGGTCCGGGGGTGGTTGCGGTAGGCCATCCCGCCTGCCATCGACCCGGGCAAGCCGAGCAGACCGCCGCCCGACCCGCCAGCGTCCGTACGAGCCGTCAAGGTTCGCTTGACAGGCGGGCCGGCGGCGGCCCGCTCCCTACGAGGGCGGGTCGACGGCAGACGGGACGACGATCGATCAGAAAGGCGGGTCTTCATCAAAGAGGTTCTTCTGCTGTGACGGCACCGAGAAGACCAGAGTTTTGAGCCACGCATCGAATGCCTTGCTCGTGCCAACGGAGGCTAGATCGAATTCATCCGATGGCAGCAATCGGCCTTGCTTGGCAAGACCTTCAATGAACCTCCGCATCGTTTGAAGGTCCTGAAGGTGAGGCGCCGGAGCGCGGCTGCCCCTAAACTCCTTCATGAGCATCGACTCAAGGCGTCCGACCGTCTCGACAACCTGAGCAATTCCTTGCTCTTCCGGGTCGGCGGATCCACGTAGATCCTGAAGGCCAACAGCGAAAGACATGGGCGTTTCAACGGGAGAGCCGGCCTCTAGGGCAGTAATCGAATTGGAAATCCGCTCACGTGCCTCTGCCACGCTGTCCAAGTCGTGATGGTCGAAGAGGATTGTGCGCTGATTTTGCAGATCGAAGGGAAGTATCGTGCCAATCTCGGCGATCTGTACGAACGGCTTCTTGAGGGCATGTCGAAGGGCCAGCTCGTAAAACACGTTGGGATTTAGGTCGGTCAAGTCGGCCACGATCAAATCGTCATCCGCAATCCTGTTAATCACCTGGCTCGTGATCTGACCCGAGTGATCTATATCGTCAGCTCGGTCGACCGTGTAGCCAAATCCCTCGACGACAGGCCGGACAATGTGCTTGAGGACTTGGTCGCTGCGCTTTCGCGTGTCGCTCGTCGGTTGACCAATTGGAGCAATCATGAAGCAGCTCTTAGGAATGCTGCCGGGTGGTTCAGCCATGAATTCGACCTGACCTTGTGGATTCTTGTAGCTTGATCACCATCTAAGCCGAACGCTTATCTAGAGTCGATCCTCATGAACTCGAAGCACTGCGGTGAGCAAGCCATAGCGTATGTTCGCGCGAGATTGCATGTTCGGCATCCCCTACGAATATTCGCCATTCCTCTTCTGTTGCCCCTTGCGGCATCGAGTCAGCTTTAGTCAGTACTAGCGACAAATCGCGAGAAGTGACAGCGTAAGACTCGGCGAGGTTTTGGTGATCTCTCGTTTGCAGCCAAGCACTCGCGCCTGCAGCAGCAGTGGCAACTATGCCGAGCAAATCGATGTCCACAACGTCGAAGGTCTTAAGTGTGGCAAACACTAGGCCAGTTGCTTGCAAGGTGATGGCAATGCCGAACCAAAAGCGGGCCTGCCGACGGTTGTACGCCGATTTGTTTGCGTACCATCTATTTTGGTTCTCTAATCTATCAGTGCGGTATCGCGCCATACGATCCGCAAGTGGTGCAGCCCGGAGGGATCGCATTTCGCTGGTGATTTGACTGCCTACGCCAGTTAGGGTGAGCTGGGCGGCTCTCGCCGTCCGATCTGTCTCTTTGAGACGGTCGAGGAACAACCTATCGGCAGGCGCAGGAGTATTGTAGCCAAAAGCGCCACCGGCGACGCAGTACTGCCAGGACATGGTCTTGATGGACTCCGCCGCAGCTCTGCCCTCATACCATGCCCGCTCGGGCTTGGTGCTAAGAAGGTAGTAGGCCAGGAAAATGCCCACAAGAAATGCCAGGCCCGCGAGCGCGCCCCCTAGATCGACAACGTCGTCACCGAACTTCCGGTCGATGTTGATCGCACCGCCGATCGAGGCCAAGAGTGCTGCAACAAGACCCGAATAGGTGAGACGCATGTATGACTGCTGACCCTTGCTCGACATTCGTTCTGCCTGATCGAGTAGGTTTGGAAAGGATTTTTCTACAGTCATCGCGGTCCACTCAGTTGATCAAGTCCAGCAAGAAGGAGCAACGGACGTCGAGCTTTGAGTAGGGTTTCCGACAGCGGTGAGCTTGGCGCCGGCGACGTGGAGCGACGCCCGGCCACGCCGCCGGACGCCTAGTTCGCCGATGTGAGCGGCGCGGTCAGGTCGTCCTCTACGGCGACCAGCTCGGCGATCTTGGTGGCAATGTCTGCCATAGAATCGTCCGCCGTGTTCAACCCGTTTCGGGAGGCAAGCAAGGGGCTAACCTTCCGGAGTTCGTCGTAGGTTGTCTCGTGCACGACAGGGATCAGCAGGTCACGTTGAAGGAGCTCCGAGAGCTCCTTGTCAGAGACGCCCCGGCTGTCGACGCGTTTCAGTAGCGCAGGGGTGACTAGGACGAGACCCGTACGCGACTTCGCCAGACCTCTGTCGATTTCCCGCATGAACGGTTGGCCGAGCACAATGTCCTTCTCGCTGAACCAGACCGACACGCCCTTTGCTGCCAGCAGGTTGTGCAATTCCGTAGCAGCACCGCGCCGGTCATCCCATGCGTGGCAGAGGAAGACGTCGCAAAGGTCTGGTTCCTGACGCGCGCGCAACTCGACGGTGCGGCGAACGGGGGTCAGTGCCCGCACCTCGGCAGGCGTGTAGGTCACGGAGGAGGTACTCGGCGACCAACGCGGCCGCGTTCTGCCGCTGATGGACCCGCCCCCACTGCTCGCGCCGCCCCCGCTCCTGCTCGGCGGTGTGTAATCCGGCTGCGGGTAGGGCCGGGGCGGGGAGTAGCCATAGCGTCGGCTGCTACACGCAGGGCACGCCGCGGCTGCGCTGGCTGTCCGATGGCCCCGAACCGGGGCCGTACATAGACTCATCGCCACATGATAGATCCTCACCGAACCAAATCGGCCTATGCACCCTCGCCCGCCGTCACCCGCGTAACCCGAACGAGCAGCACCGGTGCGAGCCCATGGCATCAACCGCTTGTATCAAGCACGGTGAGTAATTGACAGTTGAACGCGCAAGATCCAGAACATGCGCGGAATGAGCGAGGTTGCCGATGGAAAGGTGTCGTGCGTTTGTCCTGGTAGAAGACCCGTGTGGTGGGGGCGCTATACCCTTCCTAAACCTTGTGCGGAGGCAGCGAGCGCGGACAGCCGCCCGAGCCCGCAGTCGTGGACAGACCCTCGCCGCAGGAGCGCGAGAACTTACAGCGAGTGTTGGCTGTCCGACTTACGACAGGCCCGGCTTGACCGGCGATGGCCCGACCCATCGATAGGTTGGTCTGATGGACGGAACCCCGCTTGACCATCCGGACGTTCGACTACTACTCGACCTGCTTGCTATGGCGCCGTCAGTTCGCCACACCGGCCGAAGTGAGTTCTGGGCGGACTACGCTCGCGCTCACCCGAGAGCGTGGTCGGACGAGTTCTACATCATGGAGAAGCTCGATATCTGGCCGCGCATGCTCCGGGAGCGAAACAGCTGGAATGAAGTGCTACGGCTCTCGGCCTATTGTCTCATGTTCTTCGACGTAGAGAAGCACGGGAAGCTATGCGTGATGATGGACCGGGTCGCCAGTGCGGAGCTGTCGCCCTCCGAACCCGGCGCAGTGGGCCGGCGATGGCTTCGCTCGATCAACGAGGTCGCTTGGCGGCTGTACGTGATGGCGGAGTCCCAGCGGCCTCGCAGTCGTGAGTGACTAACTGGGTGACGATCAGCACGTGCGCCAGTGGACGTCCACGGACCTTTGCGGACTAGCCACGCAGTTAGCTGCACTCGGCGACACAGGTCAATGAGCCGTGTTGGTTGCCTGGGGGTCAAGGGGTTCGGATATCCTAGAGCGCCACGCCGAGGGCGAGCGCGCCGCCCAGACCTTGCGCCGAGGACGTGGCGTGCCCGATCCTGCGGTAGCAGACGGGCAACGACGGTCAAGATCTGACGGCGGCTGAGGTGTCTGCCCAGCAGCAACGGCAGGTGGCAGGGCCGCCGAAATGACAGCTTCGAGAATTCCTAAACCGCGTGTGCCGCAGCGAGCAGCCAACGGAGCAGCCAAACCGGCGACCAGCGGCGATTGTGGGCACAGGTGGACGAGAGCCAGGACTACGCCGACGAGCAGCCTGCGACCGACTCGTAATGCGTGCGCCTTGATGAGGCTGAGCCCACCATTGCCGAAACAGTCTCTTAAGGATCAAGGCGGCCCGCAAAGCGGGCCGCGCCGGCCGACCCAGCCTGCTGGCGGCCTCCGGCCGGCATCGGCCGGGCAGGCCGGCCACGCTTGGGGACAACCAAGGACTCGAAGACCTCGGGGCTCCGCCTCAAACCTGGTCCCTCCTCGGAGATCAGCCGCGGAGGCTGAAAGGTCTACAACTGCCCGACGAGGAGATTAGGGTCAACCAGCGTCCGCATCATCCAGCACAACTCGATTCCCAACAGTGTCCTCAGGTATCCCGGCATCAGAGCGAGCGGAATGCGCGGGGTGCGCGGGACGCCGCAGTTCGCTGGCCGGAATTTTCTCCTCACCCTTGTCGGTTAGCAGCCTGACAATCGGGCTATCTGGCCCCATGACCCGCAGCACACCGATTATGCGAGCGAGTCCCAGCCGAGGGTGCTCAACGAGTGAGCCTGGCGCCGCGAGTCGACCATCACCAAGCACGACCTCCTCGACCCGCCGCCGCCGACTTCCGTCGAGTGTGCGCTGAAGCTCGCGCACACGCAGCAGGACCTCGGACATTAGATCTTCCGCGCTCCGCTGCTTCGGTGTCTTCCCTTTGCTGGGAGAGGATCGAATGGCCTCTAGTTTCTCAGCATAGTCAGGCCAGAATGCTTCAAAGGTGCGTTCTACGCGCGCCGGACCGACGGGGCTCGCGCACCCGTCATCTAATGACTTGACCAGCCGGAGCATGTCCTCTTTGTCGCTGGCCTCAGTCATTTGAAGATGTGCGAGGGGGCCGGTTACGTCCGACGGCCTGAGGTCGAGCAACACTGGCCTCACGCGTGCATCATCCAACGATTTGGCGAGTGCCCCGGCCTCGAAGTTGAGCCAGGGCTCACGCAGGTTCTCTGCCGTGACGCAGAGGATGCCTTGGTCCAACTCGCCAAGCTTCGCGCTGACCTCGATAGGCCACCGCTGGCCCTTGTCGATGTCCTCGCTCGACATCCAAGGATCAACCTGCTGAAGAACGTCGGGCAACCACTCGCGGAGGAGGTTACCGAGCCTCTTGCTGGCTGGCTTCGACCAGCTGATGAAGATCTTCACGATCCCGCCTCCGATCGGGGACGACTCCAACCCGTGCCCGTTGCGTGCCCGACAGCCGGTCAGACAAGGCAAACAGCGGCCAACCGTCGCAGGAGACGACGAAGGCCACTGACTTGTGTTTTCGCAGGTCAGGGGGTCTGTTGCTCCCTGGTGGCGGGTAGAGGATTCGAGCCTCTATAGCTTTGCGACGGATTACCGCTTGGCCCTGTCCGCCGGAGCAGCGTACGACAATGCGGACCGGGTAGCTAACTACCGGCAGTCAGAATGTTGACAGGCGCGTTCCGCCCGGCGTGGACGATCGCGTGAGTGGCCACGGCCGCCGAGGTTGGGGCGATCGGCTGCCGCGCCGCTCCGCGGCTTGCCACCGGATTTCGGTCTAGGACGCGGCAAGCCGTGCGCAACCCGGACAGCCGCCCGTAATCAGCGGATCGTCAGCGAACGCCGTACCGCGTGGTCCGACTCGATCATGCTCGACGGCACGGCCGATGCGTCTGACCACGCGGTATGGCACTTGATCACACTCGCCGCTACGTCAGGTCACTTTCCCCCCGACGGGGGTCGTCCCTTTCCCGCGCAAGCGCTCCGACGCAGGTCACAGGTTGTTCCTGACCTCACGCAGGGCGCTGTCCCAGCACGAACTCCGGCGCCCGGAGGCGGCGGGGCCGTCCACGGCGCCAGGACCCGGCGGTGGAGTCGCCCGGGATGGGCGTATAACGATTGAGCCTCGTTGACGCCTGCCCTGGGCCGGTGCGGCCCCGAATCTTGCCAGCGGGTGCCGTTCTCGGGTGCAACGCCGCGACGGCGATGCCCGCCCTTCCGGTCGCTCGTGGGCTGCGGCGGCCGACTGATCCGGCTGGCACGTCCGGGTGGTTCTCCGAGCCGGCACAGGTGTCACGGCCAGGTCTTGGCCTCGGCGTCGAAGACCTCCTGCGGGCTCTCCACCGGCAGGACGCAGACCAGATGGCCGCCGGGTACGCGCAGCACGTGGCACTCCTGCCACTGCGCGACCTGCGTGGCGCCGAGGGCGACCAGGCGAGCGGTCTCGGCCTCGACGTCGTCGGTCTCGAAGTCGAGGTGGAATCGGGGCTCGTCGTCGACCTCCTGCACGGCGATGACCAGCCCGGGCAGGGCGTCGTGCAGGCCGATGAACTGCGGGTACGACGGGTCGGACTCGGTTGGGACACCCAGGGCTCCCGACCAGAAGGCCACCGCCCGGGCAGCCTCCGCACGAGGAGCGTCGATCAGGACGGCGTACACGCGACTGCGGTGCATACAGCGCAGGCTATCGATTCTTAGAGCCTGCCGGAGCCCCGTCGCGGTCGGGCGGGGTGTTCCCGCAGCTCAGCACCCATGCTGTTCGCCGAAGTCCATAGCAGATCGACTCGCTCGGCGGGCGTTGTCCACAGGGCGCGCGGTTGTCCACAGGCTGTGGGGACGGGGCGGCGACCGGCGTGGCGCCGGAGCAGGGTCTCGGGTCAGCAACCCCGAGTCCACCGCTGGAGGCCGCGATGCCACCCCGTACCTCCGTCCCGCCGCACCGGCCCCTGCCGCTGCTCGTCACCTCGGACGGCGACCTGCTCGACGACCTGCTCCGGCTCGCCGCGGCGGGCGGCGTCGAGGTGGAGGTCGCCGCCGACCCCGCTGCGGCCCGTACCCGCTGGCTGCCCGCCCCGCTGGTGCTGGTCGGCGCCGACCAGGCGCAGCCGTGCCTGCGTGCGCGGTTGCCGCAGCGGCCACGGATGGTGCTGGTCGGCCGGTCCGGGGAGCTCGATCCCGGCTGGCAGGTCGCCGAGCTGATCGGCGCGGAGCACGTGGCGACGCTGCCGGCCGCCGAGCCCTGGCTGGTCGACCGGTTCGCCGAGTGCGGGCCGGAGGGCGTCGAGCGGGGCGGCGCCCGGATCGTCGCCGTCCTGGGCGGGCGGGGCGGGGCCGGAGCGAGCATCCTGGCGGGCGGGCTCGCCGTCACCGCCGCCCGGGCCCGGTTGCGCACCCTGCTCGTCGACGCCGACCCGCTCGGCGGCGGGCTCGATCTGGTGCTCGGCTGGGAGCAGTTGGAGGGGCT
This sequence comes from Micromonospora sp. NPDC023633, assembly GCF_040640035.1. Lineage (NCBI taxonomy): Bacteria > Bacillati > Actinomycetota > Actinomycetes > Micromonosporales > Micromonosporaceae > Micromonospora > Micromonospora sp. NPDC023633. The sequence continues at coordinate 36,048 of NZ_JBFABB010000013.1, forward strand.
GCGCTGGCCAGCGCTGACGGGCGCCGACGGTAGGGTGGACGCGCCGGCGCTGGTGCGGGCCCTGCCGAGCCGGGGCGATCTGGTGGTGCTCTCCTGGGACCGGGGCGACCTGCTCGCCCTCCCCGCTGAGGCGATGGCGGCGACCGTCGACGCCGCCCGGCGAGGCCGGGATTTTGTGGTGGTGGACCTGCCCCGGCAGTTGGACGACGCGGCCGTGACCGCGTTGCAGGCGGCGGATCAGGTCTACGTGGTGGTCCCGGCCGAGCTGCGGGCCACCGCCGCGGCGGCGCGGGTGGTGGCGGCCGCCGCCCCGCATTGCGCCGCGATGGCGGTGATCGTGCGCGGTCCGGCCCCGGGCCGGCTCGGAGCGGCGGAGGTGGCCCGGGCGCTGGGGCTGCCGCTGGCCGGCACGCTGCGCCCGGAACCGGCGGTGGCCCGTGGGCTGGAGCGGGGCGAGGCACCGGCCGCGCACGGTCGGGGGCCGCTGGCCGCGCTCTGCCAGCGGATCGTGGCCGAGCTGACCGGCGCGCCGGCGGCGGGTGCGGCATGACCGGGCCGTCCGAGGGCGAGACTCTCGCCGCCCGGGTGCGACAGCGCATCGCGGCCGCGGCGGCCCCGGTCACCCCCGCCGCGATCGTGTCCGCCGTACGGGCGGAGCCCACCGCCGCCGTCCTCGGCGACACCGCCGTGCTGCGGATGGCCGACCAGGTGCACGACGACCTGGTGGGTGCCGGTCCGCTCGCCCCGCTGCTGGCCGACCCGGAGGTCACCGACGTGCTGGTATTCAAATGTGGGTCAGTTCTTCTGGGCACCGCCTTCGAGGAGTCGCAGGTGGATGCGGTGGGCGGCGGCGGCCGTCTCGGGGTCGACCATGTTGCGGACGCCCACCGCAGCGGCGAGGCGGTCGCTCTCTCGGCGGATCCACCAGCAGGCGGTGAGGGTTCCTGCGGCGATGGCGGCGAGGACCAGGGCGTTTCCGGCGGTGGACGGACTAGGTGGCAGGGTGGTGTGCGACAAGAGAGGCCCCCCGGTCTCTTGGTGTGGAGTGAGCCTCCGATGAAACACCCGTGCGAAGCGAAACGGTAGACCCGATGAGCTGGGGCGGTACGGCTGACGGGACTGGTCCCCGTGCGGGCTAAGGTGTCCCGTGGTATGCGCCACGCGCCGTAATTACTCCGTCCGGCCTAAGGCCCGACCTTGATCACTGAGTGTCGATTCTCGGGGCTTGCCGGATGCATCTTGCATAAGGGTGGCACCGGCGTGGGATTTGCGTATCCCGCAAGTTGTTGCGTTCTGCAATAACCGCGTCACATGCGGCGACACGTCACAAGATCGCCGATCATGAGAAGGTCAGTTCGGTCCGATCGGCCGCGTACACCCCCCGGACCCGACCACCCACAACGACCACCACCACCGGCACCACCGCGCCCGGCTCGATGTCGAGCTGCGCGCGCTCCGCCTCCGTCGGCATCCGCGATCGCACCCGGGCACCCCGCGGCACAGGCACTTGGACAAGGGGCTGCTCGTCGACCACCCGGGTGCCGTACCCCCGCTCGGTCACGACCAGGCCGTCGAGCCGCAACGCGGCCAGCGTCCGGCGCACGGTCTCCCGGCCGACGCCGTACTCCTGCTCAATGGCCCGGATCGACGGCAGTAGCGCGCCGGGGCGGAACTCGCCAGCGGTGATCCGGGCCCTCAGCGCGTCTGCGAGCTGACGGTAGGCCGGCCGATCACTGTGGGGATCGATCACCGCCCGCACGCTACGGATGAGGTTGCGGCAGGGGGACCAGGGCCCGGGGGCCCCAGGGCCCCTCCTGCGGGCCGGGGGACCCGGCTGACGCGGCCGGGTCCCCCGGGTGGAACCGCCCCGCCCGACCCGCGTCGAGGGGCACGCCCAGGGTATCCGGACGCACCGACGACGGCAGCTCCGTTGAGTACGCTCAGCCGTGCCGACCGGCATCATTCCAACCGGCAAGGAGGGCAAGGGTGCACCCCAACCCGTTGGCCAGGCAGCGTCGGCTCGGCGCCGCACTGCTCGCCCTACGGCTCGAACGCGGCTACAACCACGCCGAGCTGAGCCGCAAGAGCGGCGTCTCCGCCTCCGTCATCAGCCGCACGGAGAACCCGTTCGGCGACGTCCACCGCAAGCCCGGCCTGCTCTCCGTGCGGCGGCTGCTTGACGCTCTCGATGTGGCGCGCGGCAGCGACATGTGGTCCCTCGTCGAGGGGTTCGCCGAGGACGCAGTCACCGGCCGATGGTGGGATGTCCCGGCGTACACGCGGATGGGCGACGGACAGCGCACCTACGCTCTCGTCGAGGCGGGGGCCAGCACGATCCGCGAGTACGCGGGCCTACTGCTGCCGGGCATCGTGCAGACCGCCGAGTACGCCCGCCACCGCGTGGTGGCCGTGACCGGCGACGGGCCGGTCGCCGACCCGGACTGCATCGTGCGCGGCCGGATAGAGCGACAGCGGCAGACCATCGGCACCGGCCACGTGCAGTACCAGCTCGTGTTGGAGGAGCAGGCGATCCGTCGGCGGCCGGTGCCGGCCGAGGTGATGCTGGAGCAGCTGCACCACCTCCTGGAGCTGATGAACGGCGAGCAGGTGAGCGTGCGGGTCGTGCCGGTGGGCGCTCAGCTGGCCGCCGGGTACGCGCCGCGGGCGCCGTACGCCCACGTGACCTACCCCGACATGGACGATCCGCCGATCGTCGTGGTCGACAACGTGACCCGCTCGTTGCTGGTCACAGAGCCCGACGAGGTGTCGGGGTATGCGCAGCTGCACTACCGGCTGCGTGAGGCCGCCCTGTCTGACGCGGACAGCGCGGCGTACATCCGCGAGGCGGCCGGGGAGCTGGCCGCCACGATGTAAGGAGACTCGATGTCCGACCCGCAGCAGTTCACCAACCACACCGACCCACGGTTCACCAGCTGGATGAAGTCGCCGGAGTCCGGCGGCAACGAGGGATGCCTCTACGTCTCGACCGCCAGCGACGGGTCGGGCGACGTGGCCCTGGCCGACAGCAAGGCTGGCCCGGACGCACCGATCCAGGTGTTCAACCGAACCGAGTGGGTCGCGTTCCTCGGCGGCGCGAAGTCGGGGGCGTTCGACCACATCTGACGTTCGACGAGGGGCCGGCACCTACCTGGTGCCGGCCCTTTTCTGCGTCTACCGACGGTGAGTCCCTTGTGACCTTGGGCGAACGATGCCAGGGTGACAGATGCCGGAGCGAATTATTCCGGCGGATGCGATGGCGCGAACTCCCAGCACCCATCTCGGCCGCGGTCGCATCCTCCAGCCGGGCACGGCGTGAGCGACGGCACCACCGTCAGCGAGCACCGCGCCCCGGGTAGCGGCGGCGGCGGCCTGGTAGATCGCCGCCGTCGTCGCACCCCGCTCATCACGAGAGGGCACAAGATGGTCGTCTGGAATCTGCTCCGACGTCGCCGCCCGGCGGTGACACCAACGGCTGGCCAGCGGTGGAACGTCGACGACCAGCGTGCGGCCAAGGAGCGGCTGCTGGCCTTCGCCCGACAGCGCCAGGCGGCGCACCTCTACGACGGGCCGAGCCGGTGACCGCGCGGCCCATGCCGACTGCCGGCGACCGGGTGAAGGTGCGCCCCGGGGAGTGGCAGGCCAGCCCCGGCGTCCCCGGCCACACGCAGCACGACATCCGGATCGTGAGCGTCCACGAGTCCCACGACCAGGCGTACGCCTGGGTCTACGGACACGGCCTGGAGTGCAGCTGGCCGACCGCCGACTGCACCGCGCCGTGGTGCTTCGAGCTGCTCGTGTCCGTCGACGTCCTCGCCGCGGCGGCCGGCGCCCGGCCGTGAGCGCGGTCGCCGCCCAGACCGTCGAGCGGTGGCGTCGGACCCTCGACGAGCACCGCCAGGTCGACGGCCGGTGCCCGCGCTGCGGCACCCGCAAGCGCTGCTGGGAGTGGGCGACGGCGTTCTCCGCGCTGCTCGTCGACGAGATGGGCCGCCGGTGAGCCTCGACAACGTCACCGCGTCGCGCTGCCTCGGGTGCGCGCCGACGATCCTCAACGTCGGGCACACCTGCGGCGGCAGCCGGATCCCGATGGCCGAGGTGGGCTGGCGGTGCGTCTGTCCGATGCCGGAGTGTCGGAGGCGGCAGGCCGGCCAGTGGCCCGCCGAAACCAAGAGCAGGAGGTGACCCCGGTGTGCTGGAGCCGAGCCCCGCCGGTGCCGCCGCTAGACTGGCCCGGCCCGTGAGCTGCCAAGATCCCGACTGATCAGGAGAGCAACCGTGCAGGTATCCCAGGCCTTGGACGTGGTGGAGGCCCTCCTCCGCGCCGCCGAGCACCCGGACATCGTCGCCGTCGAGAGGTACGGCGCCGACGTCCAGCCGGGCGGTCAGTCCCCTGCCGGGGTCAAGGCCGTGCACGGCTCCGGGTCCGCCGCGTTGTTGTGGGGCGCTGTGCCGCCGCGTGACGCCACGCCGGTGCCGCTGCCCAGCGAGCCGCTGCCGCCGAAGTGGCGGGCCGCTCGCATCCTCGTGCTCGCGCACCAGCTGCTCGACGCCGCGCGGCCGGACGTCTTCCGGTCGTGGGAGTTGTGTCGTCAGGCTGGCGTCGAGTCGCCGGTCGCCGCCGCGCTCCGGATCACCGCCAGCGACGGCTCGGTGGTGTACCTGCGCGCGACCTCGGCGGCCGGCTCGATGGGCGAGCCCGAGACTGACCCTCACCCGGACTACCGCATCCCCCAGGGAGTCCAGTCATGGCACCTCAGTCTCAATGCTCCGCGTGCGGAGCCCGTGTCGGTGTAGCCCCCGGCAGTTCCTGCCCGCCGCATCAGGCGATGGGAAGCCGGGGCACCTGCCCCGGATCCAACCGGCCGACGATGTGACAGCAAGCGGCCCCGCTCCAGCTGGAGCGGGGCCGCTTCGCGTCTGCGCTACTTCTCGGGCTGGCCCGCCTTGCGTTCGACGGCCGATCTGCGCAGCTGGTAGGCGCCGCGCGTCGACAGCGGCTTGAATCGCCAGCCCTCACCTTCGCCGCCCCATTCTCGGGCGCGCTGGTCCGGGTCTTGGAGGGACCGCTGCACGGTGCGCTCGGAGACCTCCAGCAGCTCGGCCGCCTCCTTCGGGCTGATCCACACGCTGCTGCTCACCCTGCGCTCCCCGGTCCGACGGCGTCTCCCTTGGGATCGTCTCACGCCAGTCGCGCCACTCATAGCCACGCCCGACACGCTACGTCAGACGCGACAGTTGCGCCAGAAGCGCCAGACGCGCCATGATGGGCGGCATGAAGCTCATCCGCCCCAGGCTGACGGCCGAGGAGATCGCCGCCGCCGCCCGCGCCGAGGACGAGCAGCGCCGACTCCGCGCCGCCTTCGACCGCGACCAGGCCGACGCGAACCGCGCCGCCCGCCGGCAGCAGAAGCGCGAGCAGGCACGCGCCGAACGGAAGCAGGCCAAGACCAAGGCCAAGGCGCGCGCCCGGCGCCGCCGCAAGCTCGCCGCCCTGGCGACCACCGCCCGGTACGTGGCCCCGCTGCTCCTGGTCAACCTCGCCGCCGTCGGCGGCCAGACCGCGTACGCCTTCACCCGCACGCCAGCGAGCTGGACCCCGGTCGTCCGGGCAGCCGTCGCCCTGGTCTACGCAGCGACCGTCGAGTCGATCAGCCTCTACGTGAACTGGCACGCCCACGACGCGCTGCTCCAGGGCGCGACGGGCACCGCCGCCGAGATGCGCCGACGGGCCTACGCCATCGCCGCAGTCGTCGCCGCGATGAACTACAGCCATTTCGACGACGAGGGCTGGCGGCCGACGCCGTTCGCGGTCGGCAGCGGCATGGCGTCGCTGCTGTCGCCGTGGCTGTGGGGCCTGCACACCCGCCGCGCCCAGCACGTGCAGCTACTCCGCAAGGACCTGGTCGACGAGACCGGCGCCGTGTTCGACCGCAAGCGCCGCCGCGCATTCCCGATCCGCACGTGGAAGGCGGCGCGGTGGTCGATCGAGCACAACGTGCGCGACCCGCGCACCGCGTGGACCGGGTACCACGACCACCGGGCCGCGAAGCGCGCTGCTGCCGGGCAGTCCGGGCGTCTCCGGGCGGCGTGGACCGCGCTGCGCGGTGCCCCGGTCGGTGCCATCGACGAGGACGACCCGGGCATCCAGGTCGCGCGCCGGCTCCAGCGGGAGATGGCCGCCGCCCGCGAGAGCATCGCGCCTCGGATGGCACGGATCGCGCTGACCGAGCGGGCACTCGGCGTCTGGCCGGCGGCGGGCAGTCAGGTGCCCGCGCCTCTGCCCGCGCCCCGCCCGCAGGCTGCCCGCACGGGCACCTCCGCCACTGCCCGCGAACTGCCCGCAGAGCCAGCCCCGGCGGGCACCGCCGAACTGCCCGCGCGGGCACCGGCCGCAGTGCCCGCGACTGCCCGCCCGAAGCGGGCATCGGTGGCCGCGAAGGTCGGCCGCCGGCTGACCGGGCGGGCAGCGCCGAAGCCGCCCGCCGCGCCAACCGCGGGCACCGACGCCGAGCGCACCCAGGCCGCCTACGACGCGTACGTCGCCGAGCACGGCCGGGCGCCGTCCGACCGCAAGCTCGCCGCGCTGGCGGGGGTCGGCAAGACCTACGCCAACGAGTGGAAGAAGACCCGGGCCGAGGCCCAGAAGTAGCGCCCGGGGCGCGGCTCACCGACTGGACATCGCGCCGCGCCCCGGATCTCCCCGAAGGAAGGACACCATCATGCCCACCACCCATCTGATCCGCGGGCACGTGCCCGCAGACTCGCCGCTGCGGGCGCTCGCCGGCCGCACCGTCACGGTGCCCGCCGGAACGCTGCCCGAGCTGGCTGAGCGGGTCCGGGAACTGCGTCAGGCCGGCATCCAGCCGGTCGTCGTGGCCGCCCCCCGCCGCGTGCCGTGGACGACCATCGCCTGGACGCTCACCGGCGGCGTGCTGGCCTCGCTCGTCGCCGCCCTGACGGCCATCCTCACCGGCCACACCACCACCGCCTGGGTGGCCGCCGGCGCCATGGTGCTCCTCGGCGTCGCGCTGTTCCCGACCCTCACGCACCTGGAGATGGACGCCTGATGGCCGCCCTGACCTACCGTCTGCGCATCTACGACGGGCAGTACGAGGTGCTGCACAAGCGCAACTACGTCGTCACCCTGGACCTCGACGGGCCCAGCCTCGACATGGCCCTCGTCCATCACCTCCAGGCGCTGACTCGTGAGGCCCTCGCCGCCAACGAGCCGATGGACAGCCCGCGCCTGGAGGTGTGCGACGCGCGCACCGGCGCGGTGCTGCTCGACTGGTCGGGGGCCTGACATGACCCACACCATGTCGCCCACCGGCGTCGTCATCGTGCTGCTCCTGGCCGTCATCGTCGACTACATGTCGATCGGCCCGAACAGCATCCGCGATCGAATCGCGTTCATCCTCGCGGTGCCGGCGATCCGCGAAGGATTCGACGGCAGCCCCCTCGACCGGGCCACCGTCGGTGCCCTCCGAGACGTCATCCAGGCGCTCCTCGACTCCACCGGTGACGCCTACATCGCCGGCGCGAGCATCAACGCGGTCGTCGGGTTCCTGATCGCCCTGCTGTGGATCTACGCGCTCGGCTGCCTGCTGCCCGTCAAGTCCAGCAAGAAGCTCGGCAGGTTCGCGACGTTGTCCTTCCCGCAGTCGCCGCTCTACCGGCTCAACCTGCGCATGTGGCTGGTCGCCATTCCCCTCGGGCTGATGTCCGATCTGCCGGAAGGGCTGATCGGACAGTTCACCCGCACCCTGCTCGACATCACCACCAAGCTCATCGTTCCGCTTCCCTCCCTCCTGTTCGGAGCTGCCTGATGCTGACCACCACCCTGCTTGCCGCCGCCGAGGAGCCTCAGCGCGGCTGGGGCGGCCCCATCGCCCTGGGCATCGTCGTCGTCGTCTGGATCGCGGGCGCGACCCTTCACGACTGGTGGATGCGCACCCGGGGCCTCCCCTCCCCCACCGAGGGGGATGACCCTGATATCAGTGTCAACGCGCAGGTCAGCGCGGTGTCTGACACCGATGACACCGGCCGTGACACCGGCTGGTGGGGGCGGCTGATCACCCTCCCGGACGGCCGGCGGGTGCGGTCCATCGCCCCGGCCGCGGTGCCCGTCGACGAGGAGGAGGACCTCGACCTCGACGGCGCCCAGGACGAGGAGGAGCCGGCGACGATCGAGGACGTGATCGGCACGATGCTCGACCGCGGCCACCCGTACGCCACAGTCGTGCGCCACGTGATGGACGAGTTCGAGGTGAGCGAGGCGACGGCGAAGCGGCGGATCCGGGACGTCCGGGCCGAGCGGATCGCTGCAGCGAGCTGACCCCGACGCACGACAGCGCCCCCGCCGGCCGAGCCGTGCGGGGGCGCTTCGCGTACCGGGGGAGCGCGGCCAGGTAAGCGTGTTCCTACTCCTGGGTCGGCGCGGGCCGGGCGGCCTCGACGACGGCGCGGCGGAACACCCAGGCGTTGCCGGCCCGCGCGCCGAGGAGCTGGCCACGTTCGGCCCGCTTGAGGGCGGCCTGCTTGCTCATGCCGAGGATGTCGGCCGCCTCCTGGAGGGAGACGAGGTCGGGGATCTTTGGGTCGCGCGGCGGGCTGGTCATGCCCACCACGATATGGGTCCGGTTGACGTGCGTCAACGTGGTACGCGGCGAGTTTTTCGGCTTGACCTGGCCCTATCGGTTGACGTTTGTCAACCACGTGCGCTAGGCTATGGGCACAGGCAAGCGAGGGAGACGGACATGACGGAGCGGGAGATCGGCGAGCAGGCCCCCGAGGGATGCGAGTGCTGCGGCGGACCGGGCGCCATCGTCCGGCGGCACCCGAACGGCGGCAAGTACGAGGCCTGCATCGGCTGCCACCGCTACGAGGTCAAGCAGGCCGAGATCGACGCCCTCGCCTGCCTCGTCTGACCGGGCCGGGGGCCTCCGGGCCCCCACCCGGCAGCACCCAGGAAACCGCTTACCTCCCGCGTCCAGCCTGGAACGACGAAACGGCCCCGCCCTCCCGAACCGGGAGAGCGGGGCCGCTGCACGTTGGTCGGTGCCTGACCGGGACGTCACCGGCAGCACCGCGCCATCGATCCTACCGGGACGGTCAGACCCGAATCGACTGCCGCGGGTCGGCCGCCGGCGTGACCTGCGTGCGCGTCAGCAGCGCCAGGACACCCACCACCGCCACCTGCACCGCGCCGACGGTCTCCTGCGACACGTCCATCCCGTACGCGGCCACCAGCACCGCCAGGGCCGTCACCAGGCCGGCGAACGCAGCCGGGGCGACCGGACGCACCATCGCCGCGTTGACGGCGGCGAGGAGCGCGGATAGGACAGCGACGATCGCGGCGGCCTGCGTCGCCGACAGGCCCGGCAGACCGAACGTCACGAAGACGCCCAGCAGCGCCGAGAGGGCCTGGATGTAGAGGGTGGGCTCACGACCGAAGATCTTCACGATGCTCCTAGGGTTGAGTCATGGCAGGTCACCCGCAGGTCCGCGAGTCGGCCCTGCTGTACGGGCCTGACCCGACCGTCGCGGAGGCGATGGTGCGCCTCATCGAGCGCATGGACGGGTCAGGCATCTGGGAGGTGCTGCTGAACAGCCCTGCGCGGCAGCAGGAGCCGCGGCGCTGGGAGCGCCCGGACGAGGCCGGGGCGCGGGCGGTGCTGGAGAGCATCTACGCCGAGGGTGAGGCGACGGGCGGTATCTGGCGGAAGACCCGCCACGACGGCCGTTGATAGCCGCTGCCGCCCCCGAGGCGGCAGCGGTCATCGGACGACCGCAGCGATGATCAGCGGATACAGCGGAGCGATGAGGCCGGCGACCAGGCCGATCGTCCAGCGTCTCGCAGCCTTCTGCTCTACGGCCGCCTGGGCGTGCATCACCTCGTGCTCCTCCAGGTCCTTGCGGAGGCTCCGCAGATCCAGCCGCAGGGCCTCCACCCCCCGCGACCCGTGCTCGTCGAGGCGGTCGACCCGGCCGCTGATGCGATCGACGTCGGCACCCAGCTCCGCGCGCGCCTCGACGATCAGCCGCTCGGCTCGCGCGGCCACCTCGTCGACGCGGCGGTCCAGGCGGTCGACCTCCCGCCAGAGCAGGAAGTCGCCGGCTGGCGGGCGGGCGCCGTCGGACGAGGCACTCACGAGGCCAGGCGGCGGGTCAGCTCATCGAGCACCTGCGGCATGGTGACGCCGCTCGGACCCGGGTCACCCTGGGGCCCCTGCGGGCCGGGTTGACCGCCTCCGCCCCACTTCTTCGCGAGCTGGAAGTCGAGGTAGATCGACTCCGTCGCCCCGTAGTTACGTCCGTCGACGGTCCGCCCGTTGTGCAGCTTGACCAGGGTGGCCAGCCCGCGCGCCGTCGCGTCGCCGTACCGCCCGTCGACCGCGCCGACCAGCTTCTTGATCTCGGCGTTGACGTTGCCGAGCTGGTACTGCAAGCGCCGGACGTGCTCGCCCGTGTCCCCGTGCCGACAGAACATGTCGGTACCTCCTCCTCCGTCGACTGCCGGCCACCCGGCGCCGTTCTCGTCGTCCGCGGCCAGCCCTGCGATGTGCGGGTGGTCGCGGTGTGGGTCGCCGCCGAACGTCCGCCTGGTCCATCCCCACGAGCGGGACCAGATGCCGCCGTTCCAGATGATGTTGAACAGCCGGGCGCGCGACGCCGGGTCGCTGACCAGGTCGTCCACCAGCCGGTCGGCGTCGGCCTTGCTGAACGCGGGGCCGAGCATCACGTCGATGGCCCGGTGCTCCGGGTCGCTGTCCCCGTCCGACTGCGCAGCCCTACTGCCCGACAGGTCGTCCTCGTTGTGGTCCGACGCCCGCAGCTTGTGGGCCGCGTCGCCGATGCCGTAGACGACCACCCCCGGGTGTCGGCGCTTGACCGCCTCGGTGAGGGCCTGCATGTTCCTTGCTCGCATGTCGCCTTCCCTACGGGTTCATCCGGGTGGAGGTGAGGTCGTCGCCGGCCCGGATGTCGCGGCCGTACGCAGTGCGCAGTTGCTCCGCCCGGATCGTCCTGTTGGTCGTCCACGTCACGGCCGACCCGTCATCGAGTCGCGCCTTGGTCAGCCGCATCCCCGGCCGCCAGTCAGTCGCCACCGCTCCTCCTCACAGGGCTGCGTGTGCCGGCTGCCACACGTCCACCTCGGTGCCGGCCGGCCAGGCGCGGGCGACCCCGTTGAGGCTGCGCGCGGACAGGGTGACCCGCTGCGGTATCAGCGCCTCGACGTTGTCGTAGCTGACGGCCACGGGCTGCGGGTTGGTGTTGCCCGCCGCGAGCAGCGCCCGCGGCCCGGCGCGCGTGCCGGCGGGGGCCGCAGTCGCCGGACGGCTGACCTGCCACGCGGGCGGGGTGCCGCCCGGCCACACCCGGGCCCGGTACGTCGACCCGATGAGCTGCACACCCAGCCGGTAGGTGGAGCCCGCCGTGTACGCCTGCACGGCGGTGGGACCCGTGTACGTGGTGTTGACGCCGCCGGAGCGGACGTTCAGGGACAACCAGATCTGCCCGTCGGTGCGGAACTGCGCCTCAACGTAGTAGTGGTTGTCCGCGTCGACGTACCGGGCCATCCAGCCGTGGATGATCGACCCGCCGGTAGCGGTCGCCGGTGATCGGATGGACAGGATCACGTCCTGATCCGCGCTGCCCAGGTCGATGACCGCCCCGTGTCGGCCGGTGCCAGTCAGCCCGATCACGCCGCGCGTCCCGTCCGCCGAAAACGCCGCCGCGGAGCCCATCACCACCGACCACGTCGGCCCCCAGCCGCCCGACACCGTCCGGTCGAGGGTGTCGAGGATCGACGACGCGATCGACGACGCCCGGACCTGCTCCCCGCCGACCCTGATGTCCAGCGGCATGTCGGCTGCGGCGGTCGTCCACGCACCAGTCTCGGCGGTGCTGGACAGCAGCAGCGACGTCGCCGACGCGGTGATACCAGCGGCGAGGGTCGAGCCGGCCGCGCCTATCCGCTGCGGCCCGTCCACCGTGGCCACCTGCCACGGGGTAGACGGCACCGTGTTCAGCACCGCCCGCCAATGCCGGCGGCCACGGATCGTCTCCGACGCCCCCACCACCAGCTGATCGATGACCCCAGGCGGGGCCTGCGGCGGAGGATTCACCACCTGCACCCGGCCACCAGGACGCACCTCGCACCACGCCGACGCCAGCTCCCGGTGCGCCGCCACGTTGATCCCCAGCTGCGGATACCGCAGGCCCGAAGTCGTCGACAGATGCAGCCGCCACCAGGCGTCATCGGGCAGCATGTCGTCGGTCCACACGTTGACGGTGGACGAGGCAGGGACCAGGCCCTGGGCGTCGACCGAGGTGTAGTCGACCGCCACCGCCGAGCTGCCTCTCGGCCGTTCGACAGTCCACTGGTTGCGGATCTGCTGGTCATCGGACGCCGGGGCCAGATCCGCGCCGAGCTGCCCATCATCCGCGTCGAGCACCAGCGCGGGGTCAGCGTTGTACCGGTGGTGCCTCGGCAGGTACCCGAGGCCGAAGCCGTCCTCGTACAGCAGCCCGTGGTCGACCTGCTCGCAATCGAGGTACAGGTCGACGGGTGTGCCGGCCGGCTGCGGGCCCATCCGCCGGATCCCGTCCACCGGGACTGCCGGCATGACCAGCGGCACCCCGTCCTCGGCGGCAAGGCGAGCGAGGCGGTCGGTGGCGGCCTCACCGTCGTAGGACACCAGCGACCCGCCGCCGAACCGCCCGTACTGGTCGCGGCGGGCCGGGCCGGTCGTCGCCGGGGGCGGGACCACCGGCCACACCGCGAGGTGGCCGTACGCCCAGCCAATCGCCTGCGTCTGCCCGGTCGGGTTCATCCTGATCCGGGCCAGGCCGCCGGACGTGCCGGCCACCGTGCCGGTCGCGCCCCACTGGTTGCTGGTCCACGAGTAGTCGTAGCCCCACCGCACCGACGGGCCGTCCTGCCATACCGCCAGGGACACCACCTGTAGACCCACGGTCACCCCGTTGCCGTCGTGCACGACGGTCGCCGCACCGGCAGCGTTGATGCCCACCACCTGGGTGCGCAGGAGTGCCTTGATGTAGCGGACCTGCCAGCGGACGTACGGCGTGGCGGTGGGGGTCTCCACCTCCACGATCACCTGGTCGCCGGCTGCCTGGCCGATGTCGGATCCGGTGGCGACGAGGAGCGACCACGCGGTCGATGTGGCGGCTACAGCGTCCGCCGGCATCTGCGCAGTGAGCTGCCCTCCGGCGGACACGTCAGCGAGCGTGGACGTGCCCCACTGGGTGTCGCCGGACCACCATTGATCGTCGGGGATCTCGCCGGTGGACACCAGGCCGGTGATGGTCATCGGTGGCTGGCTGGCGAGGGCGGAGGCGACGCTGGCGGCCGTCGACCCGTCCTCCAGCGGCCAGTACGCGACGGGCTGGCTGGCGGTGTAGGAGCGGCGCATCGGGGACTGGGAGGGTGGGGAGCCGCGGCCAAGCCGTCCGAGAATCCCCACCGCGTCGATCGTGGCGAGCGCCTGGCGGGACGATCCGCTGGGCCACTCCACCGGCCAGCGTCGGATGTAGCCGCTGAATCGGTTGCGCCAGCCGGCTCCATCTCCGAGGTCGACGTCGACGGCGATGGGCGTCCAGGTGACCACGTGCGGCCAGTACGGCGACATCGGATGGTTGCTTGTGAACCGGCCGTCGGTGTTCTTCAGGGTCAGCCTGATCTTCGAGGTCTCGGGCCGGTCGGCGCCATCCGACCGGCCCCAGCTGATCGGCACCTCGCCCGGCACATGCCACCAGTCGGTGACGTCTGTCCACGCCCACGTTGCCGGGTCAGCGCTGATGGTCGCGCCGAACGCGATCCGGATCCGCACCAGCAGGGAATCGCCGGTCAGGTACGACACACCCACCCCCTACGTGTTGCTGCCGATGGACTTCTGGACGTCGCCGCCGAGCGAGGCGACCTGCTCGCGCAGCACCAGCACCAGGTCGCCGCCCCGGATGCGGAACTCGCCGCTGACCAGGAGCCGCATCAGCCCGGCCATGGCCGATCCGGACGAGAGCGGCTGCACGGTGGCCCCGCGGCCGAGGTGCACCAGCTCGGGACCGCGCTCACCGACGAGGGCCGTGCCGGAGCCGAGGATGTGGCCGCCCTTGGCGAGCATCGGGATGTTCGGCGTGTGCAGCGTGACGCTGGGGATGCCGACGCCCATGATCGAGCCGCCGCCGATCGTCAACGACAGGTCATTCCATTTCCGGATGATCCAGTTCACGGCGCTCTTGAAGCTGTTCTTGATTCCGTCCCACATACCACCGGCAGCCTTGCCGATCTTTTTCGGCAGCCCGGACACGAATTTGACGACCTTATCGAAGGTGTTGCCGATCCATTCCCAGGCCGCTTTCACGCCGTCGACAATGCCGTTCCACAGCTTCTTGAAGAAACGCCCGACGCCGGTCCAGAAGCCGGAGAACGTCTCCCACCACTTCTTCGCTGCGGCGACTAGGAAATCCCAGACAGCGAGGGCGGCCGTCTTGATGACCTCCCAGGTCTCCTTCCAGAAATTTCGGAAGCCCTCGAACTTCATCCACAGGCCGACGAAGACGAGGATCAGCCCGAGAACGGCGATGACGATCAGGCCAATGGGGTTGAGCATCATCACGATGTTGAGGGCGGTCTGGAGGATGATCCACGTCTTGTAGATGCCGAGGATCACGCCGACGATCAGGGCGAGCGCGCCGAGACCGGTCACGAGCGGGCCGATGATCCCGGAGTGCTTGTCCAGCCAGCCCACGACCTTTTCGATGGTCGGGAGGGCCTCGGACAGCTTCTCGACGAGCGCCTGTTGGGCCTTGCGCTTGAACGCCTCCAGCTTCTGGCTGGCCGACTGCTCCAGCTGGTCACCCATCCGGCCGGCGGCTCCGCCAACCTTGCCCAGGGAGGCGGCAGCAGTGTCGAGGTCCAGGCCGGCGAGGGCACCCTGGAGGTCTTCGGCCTTCGTGCCGAACAGGGCGACGGCGGCGGCCTCCCGCTCGGTGGGGTCCTTCATGGCCTGGAGCCGCTCCAGCACGGTGCCGAGGGCCTCCCGGGCGGCCGGGCCGCCCGCGGCGAAGGTGGCGGTCATCTTCTGCGCGTTCAGGCCGATCGCCTCGAAGCCGGCGGCGCTGGTCTTGCTGCCGTCAGCCGCGCGGATGGCGAACTCCTTCAGCGCGTCGGAGACCACGTCCAGGTCGCGGGCGCCGGCCTGCACGCCCTGATTCATCAGGCCCATCGCGTCCGCTCCGGACAGTCCGAGCTTGCGGAACTGGGTGGAGTACTCCGACATCGAGTCGAGGAGGTCCCCGGCCTGGTCTCCCGAGGTTTGGAAGCCACGGGTCAGCAGGTCAAATGCCTCAGCCGCGTTGCTGGCCAGCCCCGTCTTGACCATCTGGCCGGCCGCCCGGGCCGCCTGGGTGACGTCCAGGTCGAAGGTGCTGGCCAGGGCCTGGGCCTTGACGGTGAGGTCCTCGATGACCGCAGCATCGGCACCCTTCGGCAGGAGCCCTGCCTGCATCACGGACCGGGCGGCGAGCATCGCGTCGGCGGCGGACGTGCCGAAGCCGCGGCCGTACACCTCGCCGGCCACCTCGCCGAGCTGCTTGGCGAGGACCGGGTCGCCAATCTGCGCGGCCAGCTTCGCCCGTGCGCCCTCCAGTTCCAGGCCGCCGAGCAGGCCCGCGCCGATACCGGCCGCGAGCGCGGCACCGATGACCGGGCCGTGCTGCCGGGCCTGCTCGCCGGCCTGCTCCATCTTCCCGCGAGCGGCCTTCAGGGTTCGGTCGAGAGCGGTGTCGTCGGCCTTCAGGTAGGCCACCAGTTCGCCGAGCTTGAGCGCCACGGTGCCCTCCCTCCGGGCTCAGGCCCCGGGAAGGCCCGGGATGGTGGGTGTTTCCGGCTCCGGCGTGAGCGCCCGATACAGGCGCGTGTCGGCCACCAGCAGGCCGGTAATCCGGGCTTCCAGCCACCGCCACGAGCGGCGGCGCATCAGGCCGCGGTTCTCGACGTCGATGCCGTACACGTCGTGCAGGTCGGCCTCGATGAGCCGCCAGTGGCTCAGGAGCGTCTCCCACGAGACCGCCTCGCCCGACCGCTCCCGCCGGACGTCGTCGGGGACCTCGTACCACTCGTAGAGGCCGGTGTGCGGGTCCCGTTCCCCGCGTCCGTACTGGTCCGCCCAGCGGCCCGACGCCCCGCTCGGTTCGTCGGGCCCCATGCTTCCGGGCGGCCTCCGGAGGTCCAGTACCGCTCGGCGGCTTCCTCGCCGCCGATGATCCAGATGTAGGCGGCTTGGCCGCAGAACTGGATGTAGGCGTCCGGCAGCCGGTCGGCGACCATCTGCTGGTAGACGGGGCCGAGGACCCGCTCCGGCAGGCTGACGTCGTCACCGCCCGGCAGCTGCGGCAGGGCGTCGATCCGGGCGACTACGCCCTGCATCTCCTGCTCGGTGGAGGCGGCGTGCACGTCGCCGGTGATCTGGGCGATGCGACGGCACCAGAGCCCCAGCTCCGCCGACGCCAGGGGCACGGTGTACTCCCGGCCCTTGACGGTCAGCGTGAGTCCGGGACTCCAGTACTCGTCGAGGTCGGCGAGCTTGTTGGCCATCAGGCGTACGTGTAGTTGTCGGCGTCGACGTTCGGGCTGGTGCCGTCGGGCGTGGTGACGGACACCTGGACGGTGCCGGCGACGCCGGCCGGGGCGGTCGCCACGATGTGCGAGTCGCTGACCACCACGTAGTCCTCGGCGTCGGTCGCGCCGAAGTCCACTGCCGTCGCATCCGTGAAGTGGGTGCCGTAGACGTTGACGAGGTTTCCGCCGGCCGTCGGCCCGCCGGCGGGCGCCAGGCCGGTCACGGCCGGGGTCAGGTCGGCGGCCGGGTTGACCACCTGGGCGTCGAGCGGGCCCTGGCCCTGGATGACGACGGAGACGGTGTCCTGCGCGCCGCCGTTGCCGCCGTCCGGGCTCCACTGCTTGACGTAGGCGCGGCCCTCGCGGGCGTCCCCGACGCCGTTGCGGTCGTACCAGCGGACCCCGAACTCGCCGTTGGCCACGCCGTTCTTGGCGGCGTGGTACTTCGCCTGGAGGAAGGCGTGCACCGGGTCCAGCGCGGTGCCGGCCGCGTTCGTCGAGTGGAGGATCTTCACCTCCAGCCGCCAGTTGTAGCCGGTGACCGACTCGCGGGCGGCGCCGTCGTCCTCGTACGCCTCGTCGGACTCGGTGCGCAGCTCGTCGACGGGCTTCAGCTCCTGCACGCCCATCAGCCGCTGGTACTGGCTGGCCGGGAAGGCGGCGGTGTCGATGTCGACCCGGAGACGCCGGGCGAGCATGGTCCTGCGGTCGGTGGGGGTCGTCGCCATGACGTGATTCCTCCGGTCAGTCGGTGCGGTTGCTGGTCGGGCGCATGGCCTCGACGTAGTAGTTGCTGCTGGTCTCCCACCGGCCGTTCGCGTCGGCGCCCAGCGCCGCGTAGGACTGCCGGTACACCTGCACGATGGGGATGCCGCCCCAGGTCAGGCCGTGGGCGCTGTCGAGCGCGTCGAAGATGCCGTCGCCCAGGTCTTCGACCGTCCTCGGGTCCTTCGTCCCTCGACAGCGGACCTGAACCCCTTGGGTGACGTCGGCCATCCCGGGCGGGGAAGCGACGACGTACGGGGCGAGCGTGATGATCCGGTCCGGGCTGGTGGGGATGGCGCGGATGTAGATGCCCACCTCGCCCGCCTGGTAGCTGCCGGACGGCCGCCAGGTGCCGATTCCGGCGGCGGCCAGGTGCTCGGCGAGGCCGGCGAGCAGTCGGGAGGTCCAGCCGTCACCGGTCGCCATCAGGAGCCGCCCAGGGGCTTACGGGCGGCCTTCGCGATCAGCGCCAGCATGACGTCGCGTTCGGTCCCCATCGGCTCCTCCAGGTACTTCGCCTGCCGCCCGTCGTCGTGCCGCAGGGTCATGTCCTCGTGTTGCTTCACCGCATAGGACCGGTCAAAGCTGACCGCGACCAGGCCTGACGCCCGGTCGGAGCTGACCTCGCCGGACCGCTCCAGGTCGCCCTCCTCATGCGGGGCGAGGCCACTGGACACCTGGAGCAGGTGCTCGGCGGCCACCTCGGTGCCGTCGAAGGACGCGTCCTGCATCAGGGCGAGCACCTTGTCGCCATCCCAGGCCAGCTCGAAGTCGTCTGCCATCGGTCACTCCAGGGACAGCTCGACGTGCTCCGGCAAGTCCCAGCCGTGAGCGTCGAGGAACGAGGTGGCGAGCACCCGAGTGACCCGGCCGGAGTCGAGCTGCACCCGGGAGCCGGGCGGCGCGATCGTGGTCGGCGGCGCGAACACCGTGGTCGCCGACACGGCTTCAGCGCCCTCGGCGTCCTGGGTTTGGACGGTCACGCGCCGGTTGGTGTCGTCGACGACGCACGGGGCCACGTCGACGGGGTCGGCGTACACGTCGCCGTACGCGCCGGAGCCGGTGAGCGCCTCCACCCGGATGGTGCGCGGGGAAGGGATGTACAGCGCGACGAACTCGGTCCAGTCCACGGCTCACCTGCTCTGTGGCCCGTGACCGGTCAGGCCGGCGGACTGAAGGATGGTCCATGCCTGCTCCCAGAGGCCGCCGATTCGGACCGGCTGGTCGTTTGGGTCGGCGGACGGCTGGACTGCGAGCCGGCCGAGGTTGAACCCGCCACGGCGGGCCCCCGCCCCGCCGGTGACGTTGCCGTGTTCCAGGTTCGCGGCGATCTGCTCCAGCGTCGCCTCCCGCAGCGCGTCAACGACGTCCTGGTCCTCGGGGTCGTAGACGGCGCAGAGCAGCGCCCGGTCCACGTCCCGGCTCGCCCGGTCGAGGAGCTGCTGCGCGTTGACCGGGGTCTTGCCGAGCTTGTTGTTGAGCTGCTCGATGGTCGCGTACGCCACGTGCCCTCCCTGGGCGGGGTTGGCGGGGGCGGCCGGAGGTGACCCGACCGCCCCCACGACTCACTCGGGCCGCGGCCCGTACTGCTCGCGCAACTCGTCACGCTTCATCGCCCGCACCTCGGCCTCGTCGAGGTCGGGGCGAGAGGCGATGACCCACTCCGCCCACACCTCCTGGGAGGCGTTGCCGGCCGGCGGCTCCGACGGCGGCGGGTCGTCCGGGGCCGGGCCGTCGGGGTCCGACGGCGGGGGCGGGTCGTGGGGCGGGATCTCGTCGACCCTCTGGGCCTCCTTGGAGGCCTCCACGTCCCCGGGCTCGTTGACGTGCTCCGGCGCCTGCGTGTGGTAGCGGCGGAGCATCCCGACGCCCATCAGGCCGCCGCCGTCGTGAGGACGAGGACACCCTTGTCCTTGATCCGCTTCACCGCGTAGTGCAGGTTCGTGGTCACGACGTTGGTGCGCTTCAGGATGTCCCGGTCCTGCTCGACGATCGGCCGCCGCTTCCACAGCACGCCGAGGCTGTTCCGCTTGACGATCAGCGAGGTGCGGGCGGGCAGCCGGTCGGTGACGAACACGTTCATGCCGCCGACCTGGCCGATGAAGCCGCGGCGGACGATGTCGTTGCCGGACTGCGTCTGCGCCGCCTGGATGAACTGGTCGTCCTTGAGGATCGCGGCCTTGGCGTCGGACCGGATGAACAGGCCGTACACCTCGTCGAGCTCGAAGTCGTCTCCGAACTTCGCGGTGGCGTCGACGAGGTGGTCCCAGGTGATGGCGGTCTGGCCGGCCGCCAGGGTGTGGGTGAGCGGTGCGCTGTTGCCGACCACCGTGCCGTCCGGGCGGGTCCGCCCGTTGGCGACGGTCGCCGTGGCCGCCGCGATCAGGTCGGCGTCGACCTTCCGCGCGGCCAGGACACCGAACTGGCGGATCGCCTCGTCCTGCGGGTTGCCCAGGCCGGTGAGCATCGCCTTGTCGGTGATCTCGACCGCCTTGCCGGCCTCCTTGATGGTGGCCTTCGTGGCGGACTGCGTCATCGCCTCGGGCGTCATCGGGACGCCCTCGGCCAGGTCGTCCAGGTCGCTGAGGGCGTCCCAGGCGGGGAAGTCGATGGTGTCGCCGGGCTCGCCGACGAGGGTGTCGTTGGAGAGGGCGGCGTTGGCCACGACGACCCGGCCGGTGAACTCGGCCTGCGCCATGTCCTCCCAGACCTCGGGCGCGTAGAGCTTCGGGGAGTCGGTGAGTGCCACGGTGGGCTCCTGGATGGATGGGCGGGCTAGCGGCCCGCGAGCTTGCGGTACAGGTCAGGGTTGGTTTTGAACAGCTCGTTGCGCTGACCTGCGGTCATGCGCTTGAACTGCTCCGAGGTGACGGCGTCGCCACCGGGCCCGCCGGTGAACTCGCCTCCGCTGCGCGCCGGCGCCTGGCCTGCCTCGCGGTACTGCGGGTTGTCGTCGATCGCCTTCTTCATCGCGTCGCGCAGCTTCGCGGGGAAGTCGTCGGCGGTCGGGTCGAGCTTGTGTGCCGTGTCCATGAAGGAGCGGCTGTCGGTGAGGGCCTGCGGGTTTGCTCCGGCCTTCTTTGCGCCCTTCCAGATGGCCAGCTCGACGGCGAGGTCGCGGTTGGTGTCGGCCATCTTGGTGAGCTGCTGGGTGAGCTGGGCGGGGTCGGCCTGCTTCTCCTCGGCCGCCTTGGGGTCCAGCACGGCGAGGAGCTTCTGGGCCAGCTCTTGGCGGGCCTGGTCGGCGGCCTCGGTGGCGGCCTGCGCCTTCGCGTTGGTGCGGGCCTTGGCCTCGCCCTCGCGGGCGTCGCGTACCACCTTCTGCGCCCACGGGGGCAGGTCTTCCAGCCGCTCACCGGTCGGCTCCTGGCCGGTCTGCTGCGCGGGCTGCTGGGCGGGCTGAGTGGCCTGCTGCTGGCTGCCGGTGCCCGGCTGCTGCTCGGTGCTGGCGGCCTGGGCGCCCTCGGCGGTCGCGGTCTCCACGGTGGGTGTCTCCTGGATGTCGACGGCCGGCGCCTGGCCGGCCTGTGTCGGATGGATGACCGGCGCGCCTGGCGCTGGTCTTGTACCGTGCCCGGATTACTCGCTACAGGGAGGTAGCTCGATATGAGGGCACGTCACATCTGGGTCGCTGCTGCGTTGGTCGGCGCGCTGGCCGGATGCGGTGGCAGCGACGACACTGCCGAGCCGGCGGCGCAGACCACCACGGCCAGCACCGGCGAGGCGGCGTTCCTGGCCGCGCTGAAGGTCATCGACCCGCAGCTGGCGGAGCGGAAGTCGGCGGTCGACGACGCGGAGAACATCTGCCTCGACCTGAAGCAGGGCAAGGACGAGGTGACGGTGGCGAAGAATGCGGCGGCCCGCTTCGAGGTAGACAACGCGAAGGCGGCGATGATCGTCGGTGCGGCGAAGGGCAGCCTCTGCCCGTCAGCGGGGTAGGTTGCCCGCGCCGACCTGCTCCCGGTAGGGCAGGCGTTTCAGTTCCGGGTTGGCGGCGAGGTGGGCACGCATCTCGCCCTGCCACTGCCGAACCTTCGCCGCCGCAGTGGCCTTCCCGACGTCGTCGAGGGCGCCCGCCTCGCGTTCCTTCCAGCGGCGAATCTGCCGCTCGATGGCCCTCTGCCGGTCCTTCGCCTCGTAGCCGGCCGGGTTGGCGGTGGGCCGTGACGGGCGGCGGGTCGCACCCGGCAGGTACGCGCGCAGCGAGTGCGTGCAGTTGGGGTGCATCAGCCCGTCCGCCCGGGCCTCGTCCACCGTGCCGGCGATGTCCACAGTGACCGTGCCGTCGCCGACCATGCTCGGCATCTCCACCCGGCCACGTCGGGTGCCGGAGATGGCGAGCACCTTGCCCTCCCAGGGGCGGCAGCGTTCGCACTCCCGAGGCGAGTCGGAGACGATGACGAGGTCCAGGCCGAGGGTCTGGAGCCGGTCGGTCTGGCCTTGGACGGCGGCGCGTTGGGTGACGGTGCGGACGGCCATCTCGACGTAGCTGGACAGCCGCCACACCCGCCCGCGCGAGTCGGTGAAGCTGGACACGCCCTGGTCGATGAACCGCCGGTAAGCGTGCTGCGACGCCTGCCGGCGGGTCTGCCCGCCTGCGACGCTGACCGCGGTCGCCTCCTGGATGACCGCCCGGTACACGTCCAAGATGTGGCGCAGCACGTTGGAGTGCCGTTCCCCGACGTCCTGTACGAGCGCCGCGGCGAGGTTCTCCACCACGCCCGCGCGGGTGACCAGCTCCGCCACCACACCGGCCGCCCGGACCGCGTCCGGGTCGCGGGGCATCAGCGCCGCCGGGATGCCCGTCGTGGCGACCGCCTGACCGCTGCGGTACGCCCGGGCAAGGGCCTCGCGGATCTGCTCCGCCCCCTCCGCCTCGACGAGGGCGAGAGTCCGCTCGACGGTGCGCCGCAGCGTTGAGAGGGCACCGAGGCGGGTCACGGCCCAGTCTGGTGCGTCGATACCGGCGAGCAGGTGTCGGGTGACCTCGCGGAGGATGGCCTGCTCGGCGGCCCGGTACAGGTCGACCGTGTTGCGGGTGATGGCCTCGATCTGGTCGCCGGTGAGGGCCATCGGCTACTCCTGCGCCGGGGGTTCCTGCTCGGGCTCGTCGGCTGGGGGCGGCTCGTTGCCGGCCAGCGCGCCCAGCGAGCTGCCGACGTCGACCACCGGCGGGGCGTCGCCCCGGATCCGGTCGACCTCCGTGCGGATCTCCTTGTCCTCCCAGTCCGGATGCAGCGTCTTGACCTTCATGTACGTCGAGATCGCGGCGGCTGCCTCCAGCAGCTGGAGGGTGCGGGCCACGCTCTCGGGGTCCTGGCTGACCGTGTCCCCGAAGTCGACCTGCGGCGGCTCGGGGGTGACGCCGGAGTTGAAGAGCACCGCGTCGACCATGAGCAGCGTTTCGAGGATCTCCTGGAGCGCGGGCCGCCAGTGCATGATCTTCGCGTCGCGGGAGATGAACGACTCCCGCTCTCGTGCGGCCACCTCCGTGGCCGTTACCGCCGCGCCCTCGGCCATGCCGAAGGACTGCGCCGAGTAGCCGGCCGTCTCGACGATGAGGCGGGCCTGCTCCGCCGACATGCGGAGGTGGTCCTCGACCCGGATGAGCGGCTGGATCAGCTCCAGGTTGAGGCCGGAGCTGTCGTCGGCCATCGTCTTGATGGGGGTGAACAGCTCCCGCGCGGTGTCGAAGTAGGCACCGTTGCCCGGGCCCAGCGAGGTCAGGTACTCCTCGGGCACGACCAGGCGGGCGCGGGCCAGCCGCAGGTCCCGCATCAGGCTGGTCCAGGTCTCGTCGAGGGCGTCGAAGAGCGGCTCCACGCCGTCGTAGTCGGACCGGCCCAGGTTCGCCGCTGCGGGCAGGTCGGCCCAGATGCGCGACGGGGTGATGTTCGGGACGTAGCGGGCCGTCAGCCGGTCACGCAGGCCGGTGGCGATCTCCCCGGTTGGGGCGACATCGGCGAGCCAGGCGACGTCGGGGTGGGCTCCGAAGTCCACCCGCCGGCCGAGCCGGTCGGGGGTGCCCTCGTACAGGCCGTGCAAGATGGCGCCGCGTTCGTGGCGCTCCAGGTGCCGCAGCACCCGGTTGCCGTCCTCTTCCAGGATCCGCCAGAAGGTGACCGCCCAGAGGACGTCCCACCGCCACTCGGGTACAGCCGCGGCGGCGTCGACGCGGGCGATCCACGGCCGGGGGCGGACGGTCTTGTCCCAGACGATGCGCAGGTATCCGCCGCCCTTCGCGGCGCCGGTCTCGGCAGCGGCCAGGAGGGTCGCGTGCGCGCCGTCGTCGACAAGTTCGTTGATGCGTGCCTGGGTCTGCTTGTTGGCCGCCGTGAGTGTCGGAGGCTCGCTGAACAGCAACCGGGCCGAGGTCTGGGCGATGTCGCTGGCGAGGGGCACATGCAGCTTCGCGCGCTGCTCGCCGTCCAGAGTCGGCTCACCCCAGAAGGTGCGGGCCACCCAGCCGACGAGGCCACCCCGATACTGCGACGGCCGGTTGACCGGCCGAGCCAGGTCGGTGCCCTGATAGACGCGGGCGAGCCGGTCGGTTTCGCCGGAGTACCAGGCGGTCCACTCGTCGAGCTTCGCGCGGACAGGGGCGAGCGACTTGGGCGGCCAGGCCATGTCGGGTGAGGTGGGCAGCGGCACTGCGGAGCCCCCTCTCAGGCGGCGTTGTCGGGGCGTAGCTGGTGCCACCAGAGCGCCCGGGTGGTGTGGATGGCGTACCGGGTGGCGTCGATGCTGTGGTCGTCGGTCTTGACCGGTTCGTCTCGGCCCCGCTCGGCCGCCTTGTCATCCCAGGAGTAGCCGGGGACCTCCGACAGCAGGCCCGTGCACGAGGCGTGGATGCGGAGTCGGTCCCGGGCTAGCAGTGACGACATGGTGCGGATGCCCTCGACCACCTCGTTCTTGGCCGGCTTGTTCGGCAGGCCATCGCGGGCGAGCTGCACGCGGAAGTCGGCGGCGGCGGGGTCGACGAGGACGTACTCGGGAGCGACGCCCCGGCTGCCGTCAGGCAGGTCGAGGCCGGACAGCCACGACCGGACCGCCTCCGAGTACTCGACGGGCGCCATCTGTCGGCGGGCGGTCTTCGAGTCGTGCCGCCACTCCCGTGCCACGTACAGCCGCCCGTCGGCGCCGATGCCCACCAGGACCGCGGCGAACGCATTGGTGGTGCCGTAGTCGATACCGACGGCCAGCCAGCGGGTGATGTGCGGCAGCGCGCTGACGACGTGGCGGTCCTCGTCGAACATGTCGAACACGGCGCCCTCGGCCTGGACCCAAGCGCCGGCGATGAACCGCTTGTACCAGAGCCCCACGTACTCGCGTTTCAGGTCGGCGACGTACTGCGGGTCGAGGTGCGGGTTGTCGTCGAGGGTGGAGTGCCAGGTCCGCAGGTTCAGCTCACCCTCGCGGAGCAGGTACTTCTTCCTCAGCCAGTGGTTCGGGCTGTCGGGGTTGGTGGTGCCGAACAACTGTGCGCCGCGCACCGACAGTCGGGCGAGAACCTGGGTGAAGAACGCCTCGGGGATGGTGGTCAGCTCGTCCCCGTACGCCCGGCACAGCGTCATGCCGCGGACCTTTGGCTCGGCCTTGGCGTCGTTCGCGCCCAGGACGTCGACCTCCCGGCCGAGAATCGTGCCGGTGGGCGCGCCCGGGTTGTACTTCGTGAGGCGGGCGAGAGGGCCGAACAGGGCTGGGTCGGTCAGCACCGCGAACACGTTCCGGTTGACGGACTCGCGGGTCTTGCCGAACAGCAGGACCCGGCCGGAGGTGGGGGCGTCAGCAACGGCCATCAGGAGCCGCAGCAGCGACGCGACGGTCTTGCCGGACCGGACGGAGCCCTGCCAGATGTTGAGGCGGGCGGTGGACTCGACCACGCTGCGGAGGTGGATCGGGGACAGTGTCCGGCCGACCGCGTTGAGGTCAATCGCCATCGGTCTCAGTGCGGTTCAGCTCGTCGTACGCGGCTCCGAGGCCCTTGGCGAGGGCGCCGAGCATGCTCTTCGCGGCGTCGATGCCGGGGTCCGCGTCGTATTCGTCGAGGCGGACGGCCTTGTCGATGGCCATGCCCACGGACTGCATGATGTTCCGCTTGTCGGAGAAGGTCGGCTCGTTGAGGGTCCAGTCGACGCGCTCGTACTCCTTGCCGCCGTGGTCGACGTAGTGGGCGGGCTGCCAGAGCTGCTGGCGGAGCCGTTCGGCATCGTCGAGCAGTCGTACCGCGAGGGCTGCCCGCTTGGCCCGTGCGTCGTCCTTCTTGGCCTCGGTGGCGGCGCGGGTGCGTTCCCGGTCGAAGGTAAGCCCGAGCTTGTCGGCGATGCGGCTGATGGTGCGGCCGGAGCGGCCGAGTTGCTCTGCGATGGCGTTGCGGCTGAGACCCTCGGCGTGGAGTTCGCGGACCTGTTCATGGTCGGCCTCGGTGACGGGGCGGGGCTTGGTCATGGGTCGCTCCATCCCGGCGCCTGGCCGGTCAGGGGTCGGCGGACAGCTCGACGTGGGCGGGCGCGGCAGCGAACCCGACCGGGGCACGGCGGGCGTACTCGGCCGTCTGGCGGAACAGGTCGAGGGCCTTGGCGGCGACGACGTCCAGGGGCTCGGCGGCTTCGACGGTGACGGTGTGGCCAGCGACGGTGATGTCCACTTTGACCGGCGCGGGTGGATCGGTCACGGGTTGCTCCGCGGACTGGGAATTCTCCACCGGCGCGGCCGGTTGATCACGTCTGGTGGCCGGCGGCGGGCCGGCCGGGCGTAGGAGATGCGATGGCTGAGGGCGTGAAGGACGAGCACGAGCTGATTCTGGAAGCCAAGCGGGCGATCCTGGAGAGGATCCCCGGTGCGGTGAGGAGCA
Organism: Micromonospora sp. NPDC023633; assembly: GCF_040640035.1. Lineage (NCBI taxonomy): Bacteria > Bacillati > Actinomycetota > Actinomycetes > Micromonosporales > Micromonosporaceae > Micromonospora > Micromonospora sp. NPDC023633. Next base: position 62,309 of record NZ_JBFABB010000013.1, read on the forward strand.
GTAACACGGGCAACCTCGTGCTGAAGCTGGCGATGGCGTACACGGTGCTGGACCGGGGGAAGCTGCCCGGTTCTGACGTCGGCAGCGAGTGACGGGTGCGGGCAGGCCGGCCACCACAGCGGCCTGCCCGCGTCCCCCCGCGCCCGCGTCCCGACCCCGGACGCAGAACAGCCCGGGAGCGCATCGCTCTACCGGGCTGCGGGCACACTCCGCCTGTCGGTGGATGTGTGATGCGATCTTCGCGCGCAGGACTCGCAGGAGTCAACTCGACGCGCTGGAGGCCATACCAGCACGGGGCGGTCCGCCCGGCGTCTTCCGGGTGATGGCCTCGACGGCGGCGGCCTGGTCGAGGCGGTACCACGTGGTGCCCCGACCGCGGCCGGGAACGTGGTGGGCGGGGAGCTGGCCGTGGAGCGGGTCGGCCGTGTTGCGTGAGCGGCGGGCCCAGTCGCGGACGCGGTCCTCGGTGATGTCCTCGCCGAGGCGGACCGCGACCTCACTGGCGGTGCCGTACTCGTGGCCGTTGACCCAGATCGTCACCCCTCCAGCGTAGGTCAGGAGGCGTCCGGGTTGATCAGATCCTCTGTGGTCACGACGACGGGCGTGGCCTTGCCCAACTTGCTCGCGGTCGTCTTGGGCGGCAGTGCCCGCACCCCGACGAGGTACACGCGGACGCCCGACATGTCCACGTAGGGGAAGGAGACACCCTTGGACTCGTCGGTAGGGAACTGGAGCGGGCGCCCTGAGATGTTGAAGACGACCAGGTAGGCCACGTTCTTCTGGTAGTCCTGGGCGTACTGGACGATCTGGTTGTACCCCTTGGCCAGGTAGCCCTTGCCTCGGGATCCGGCGTCGAAGATCTTCCCGTCGCAGATCAGGGCGTCGTCCGAGTCGACCTCGCCGATGATGTCCGCCTCGCCGGATGCCGAGCGCGGCTTGGCGTGCGTGACGTAGTTCCCCTCCAGGTACAGGAACCGCTGGAGGTCCAGGTTGTAGACCTCCTCGCCGTTGCGGGTGTCGCCCTGGAACCGCTCGTAGAGCTCCTCGCGGTCGAACCACTCGACCCGGCGGACGTAGCGCTCCAAGGCGTAGAGCACGCTGCTCTCCGCCCCGACACGCTCGCTGAGGTAGTCGAAGAACGGTGAGAGCGCCACCTCTACGAACTTCCGCCATCCGTCGCTGAAGTGACGTTCGCCGGTGGAGAGCGCCATGCTGATCACCGCTCGACCGTTGCTGCCGTGCTTGACGTCGTCGTCGGCGACGAACTCCATGAGGCGCCAGGAGAGAACGGCTCGCCCCTCCTCCGTCCTGCTCGGCCAGGACAGGTCCCGGTTGTTCAGGCCGGACATGAGGCTGTCGAAATCGAGGTCGGGCTCGACCTGCTCGGCCTCGGCGAGGGCTGCGCGCAAGGCCGGCTGCTTCTTGACCCAGTCGACCACCAGGCGCACCTCGTGTCCCGCGACGCTGTAGTCCTGGGTCAGGATCCGGCGGAGGCGCTCGCGGAGCGCAACCTGGAGGTCTTGCTGGTGCCTCATCTGGTCAGCCCTTCGAACGCTCGGTCAATCTGCCGCTCAAGCGTGTCCCCCAGGTTCTGCATCTGGCCGCCGTCGAGGAGGTGGAGCCGGAGTCGACAGCAGGGGCAGGTCACGGTGCACTGGGCGACGACCTCGGAGAGGCGGATCCAGACTGGGTAGCCGCACTCGGGGCAGTCGATCTCGTGATCGCCGTGCAGGATCTGGCTGGCCAGGGAGGGTGACACGAGAGGCATCATCCGCCCGCGCCGGGGGTTGAGGCCAATCGATCACGTGCGGCACGCCGGGGGAAGCACCAGAATGGTCATTATGGAGTGCGTTTCCTGAGAATGCTTGATCTTGGGAGCCGGAGCTTAGGCCCAATCAGGTCTCGTCATCCATCCCGTGGAGCATCCGGAGCACATGCGACGGCGCGAACTCCAACTCGTAGGCAACCACGAACGCCAACGTCCGTTCCAACCGTTGGCACGTCGAGCATCCATCGCAGCTGTCGAGATGATCTGCGGCAGCCTCGCGAACCAGGCTGGCGGTGTAGCCGAGGGCGTAGCCGGCTCGGGTTTCCTTCGTCTGGGCGGCGAGGGCCTGGCGGTAGTGCTCAACGACTTCGGGGTCTGGCTGCATGCCGGCGAGGTTAGTCACTCGGCGCTGGTCCATGCGGCCTCCTGGAAGCGTCTACTCGGTGGGCTCGTCATCGCTCGGAGCAACACCGAACCCGAGCATGAGCCGCCGCAAGGTAGCGGTGAACTCCGCACGTTCGGCCCGGCTAAGACGCGAGGTGTCGGGGGCCAGAAGCCGGTTGATCTGGCTGGCAAGCGGATGCACTCGGGGTGGCGCTACTGGGATGTGGCTCTCGTTCTCCGGTAGCAGTCCCACGATGACGTAGAGGGCAGCCAGTTTGATGTTGAACGCTTCGGCCAGGCGGCGGAGGTGGTCGGTGCTGGGCATGGTCTGCCCGCTCTTCCACCGGGACAGTGCGGGTTGCGAGATACCGGCGGCGGTGGCGAGATCGGTGGCGTTGGGCCGGTAGCCAAGGGTGGCCTCGGCGTGGTCGTAGACGTACGCCATGAATCGCTCGTGGTCCCAGGTCCGGTTGTCGTTCATGGCGGTCATCCTGCCTCAGTGTTGGCCGGTACGGCCCCCGCGACCGCACCGAGGACGTCGGCCCGCCGCCAGATGTGCGCGACGCCTTCGACTGCGCCGGGCATGCCGCACGGGCAGCCGGCACCGGTGCACAGCCGCCCGGTGGTGCAGATGACGGTCCAGGCGTCGACGGGGCCGGCGGTCTGGACGACGAGCTGCCGCTCGCCGCAGTGCGGGCAGGGGACGCCGGTGAGGGGCTCGACGGGCCGAGGCTGGCGGATGGCGGCCCGCACCCAGGCGTCCTCGTCGGCCAGGTGGCGGGCAACGAGGCGGACGGTGCCGGGCGGCAGGGCGGGAATGTGCTCGCGGATCCGTCCGACAGTCAGTCCGGTCGGGCAGCGGATGGCGTCGGCGAGCCAGTCGAGGCGGCCGGTGGAGCGCTGGAGCAGGTCGGCCCAGGTCGTCTCGTGGGCGGTGGGTGGGGCGAGGAGGACACCGGTGGTGGGGTCGCCGTGGCCGCCGCCGGAGAGCCTGGTGCCGTAGACGGGCGCCCGGAGGATCGAGGCGGCGGCGAGGAGGTCGTCGGCGGCGCGGCGGTTGGCGGCGCGGGCGAGCTGGGCGAGGGCGGTGCGCGCCGCCTGGAGGGACCAGGCGGCGGCGACGGCGTGCAAGTGGTGCGGCGAGGTCACGGACGACCCTTTCGGCTGAACAGGTGGGCGAGGAGCAGGTACTGGCCGAGGAACACCGCGGCGAGGGCCTGGGCGACGGCCATCTCGGGGTCCCAGGTGATGTCGAGGGCGGCGGAGAGGCCGATGACGGCGGCGATGAGGGCGACGTACGCGGCGGCGCCCGCGGCCAGGAGGCGACGGATCACGACGCCTCCTCGATGAGGGCGAGCTGGCCGGCGGCAGCGATCCGGGCGCGCCGGGTCGCCGCGGCGGTCTCGCGGTGGTGGTCGCGGTCGTAGTGCAGGTGGCAGCCCTGACACATCGGCCGCAGGTTGGCGGGGTCGCAGTTCTCCGGGGTGTGGTCGAGGTGGGCGGTGGTGAGGACCACCCGGGAGCCGGTGCCGTAGGCAGGCTGGCCGTGGCGGTTGGGGCAGCGGCCGGTGTGGGTGCCGCGCCCGCACTCGCCCTCGCAGGCGCACTGCCATCCGGCCGCTTCCTTCATCGCGAGGGAGATCTCGGGCCAGTTGTCGGGGTAGCGGGCGAGGTTCTCGGGGCGGATGGGCACCGGTCAGCCCTCCCGCTCGTCAACGGGCGGGCAGTCGCCGCGGTGCTCCCACAGGCCGACACCGGGCAGCGGCGGGTCGTACAGGTCGTCGACCCGGATCACCTGGGAGCAGCGCTCGCAGCGCGGCCGGCCGTCGACGGCCAAGACGCGCAGCACGGCGCGCGTCGACCAGGCCGTCACGCTCTCCGCCTGCTCGGCCCAGCCCTCGTGCCCCTCGGGCCAGTGCGGGCCGCGGCGGAAGCCGGCGATGCTGCCGGGGTCGCCGATGGCGCGGCGGATCCACGGGGCCAGCTCGTCCTCCTGCGCGCGACACGAGGAACCGAGGCCGGCCGGCGAGGGCTTGCGGAGCTTGTCGGCGAGGGCGTGGAGCAGTTCGCCGAATCCGGTGGGTTGGGGCTGGCAGGTGGTGAGCCAGTCGCGGAGCAGGCTGGGGTCGGTGGCGAGCATGGCGATCTGGCGGGCGATGTCGTGGTGGACGTGCTCGCGGGCCTGGTCTCGCTCGGCGAGGGCTTTGCGGACGGCGCGGGTCTGGCTGCGGAGGTCGTTCTCGGTGGCGTTGAGGCGGGTGTGCAGCTCGGTGTGGTGTGCCCGGAGTTCGCGGAGGTCGTCGAGGGCGTCGTCGCGCTCCTGCTCGGCGGTGGCGGCTCGGGCGTCGAGCTGGTCGCGGGCGTCGGCGGTGAGGTAGGTGGCGAAGCTGCGGTCGGTGGGGGCGTCTCCGGCGGCGTAGGGCTCGGTGGTGGTCATGGGGTCCTCCGGGTTAGGCGATGTCGGCGGTGGGGAGGTGGACGTCGACGACGGGCCGGTCGAGGCGGGGCTCGTCGACGTGGCGGCGGTGCTGGGCGGGGCGGGTTCGCGGCCGGCGGCGGGTGGAGCGGCGCGGGGTGACCTGCTCGTCGAGGGTCTGGCCCCAGCGGGTGGCGCAGGGCTCGCAGATCTTCATCCGCCACCAGGTGGTGTTGCCCAGCTCGCCGTTGGGCGGGAGGGCGGCGAGGAGGTAGCGGTCGCCGGGCTGGATGGTGGTGCGGCAGCGGGTGCCGGTGTCGCTCTCGCAGTGGTGGGTCTTGCGGGCGGTGTGAACGGTGCGGATCTCAGACATCGCGTGCTTCCTCGATCTCGTGGCGGATCTGTCGGGCGCGGGCGGGGGTGACGTACGGGTACTGGGCGCCGAGCTCCTCGTCGGCGTCGGGCGCCGGCGGCGGGGTGGTGTGGGCGAGGGCACGGGCGATGGCGGCCTGTGCGGACGCGTGGGCGCGGCGCTCGCCCGGGGTGCGGTGCCGGTACGGGGCGGCGGTCACGACGCGCTCCGGAGGTGGAAGGCGCAGGCGTTCCCGGCGACCTGGTCGACGGCGAGGGTGGTCTTGCCCTCGGCGTGGCAGGCGAGGCAGAAGCCGAAGCCGTCGGAGGTGGGCTGCCGGTCGGAGTTGGTCACCAGGCGGAGGTTCGGGCCGCGGCCGGCGGCCGTCTCGCGCGCGCGGTCGTGAGATGCGGTCTCAGGCTGAGGTGGGTCCTGTACCGCCGAAGAGAGTGAGCTTTCAATCCCGTTCCCAGGAGCCGAAGGCGACTGGGGTCGCAGGGGGTCTGGGGGCAGCGTGCCCCCAGTGGAGGGTTCCTGGGTGGTTTCTCGGGGGGTTCCCGGGAGGTTCGTGGGTGGTTCGGGCGGCGCTGCGTCCGTACGTACGTCGTCAGGATCCGCACGTACGGATCGTGTGTCCGTACGTGCGGATCCAGGATCCGTACGTACGGACTCTGCGTCCGTACGCTGCCCCTTCTGCTTGCGCCGGTAGTCGCGCACCCGGGCCGCCTCAGCCGCCTTCTTCTTCTCGATCTCGGCTTCCATCTGAGCCAGCTCGGCCGGGTCGCGCTTCTTGCTCATGTCGAGGTTCCAACGGGGGGTGCCCCATCGGGTGGTGCCGTCCGGGATGAGGAGGCCGGCGGCTTCGAGGCGTTCCTGGGCGCGCTGGATGGTGCGGGCGTCGTAGCCGGTGCGCCAGATGACGTCGGTGATCGCGGCGTGGGTGTCACGGCCGAACTCGTCGGCGCGTTCCGCCCTGGCGACGAGGACGCTGCGGGCGGTGGTGTCCGGCAGGCCCTTGGGCGTGCGCAGCATGGGGGCCTCGTCGAGGGCCCACTGCACGGCCTGGTAGCTCACCCGGTGCTCCTGATCTGCTGGTGCGGTCTGTGCGGGGTGGTCGGGCCGGGCCCCGGGGAAGTGGGGCCCGGCCCGGACCGGTCAGCGGGGCTCGGCGTCGGGAAAGCAGGCCGGCTCGGTGCACGCCTGGGCGCCACGGCTGTCGGCCCACGCGGCGGTGACCTCGGCGCACTGGTCCTCGTCGCGGGCGCAGTTCGCGTACACGGCCTGCACGGTGCGACCCGGGTAGCCGGGGATCGGCGCGGGCAGGGTGTCGCGGTGCGGGCGGTGGGCGACCGCGCCGGCCTCCAGGGGCAGGCGGACGGCGACGGACGCGCCGCCGACGGTCATCTCGCGGGGCACGCGGGGCAGGGTGATGGTGGTCATGCGGCTCGGGTCTCCTCGGTCGTGGTGGTGGGCCCGGCGTAGCGGGCGAGGACGGCGCGGACGGTGTTCGGGGACAGGCCGGTCGTCGCGGCGATCTGCCGGGCCGACCAGCGCAGCCCGGCGAGGCGGAGCACGTCGCCCTCCAAGCGGGCCCGACGCGCGCTTTCGGACTCCTCCAGGGCGGCCAGCGGCACGGCGGGGGCCTCGCACACCAGCCGCCGGTCCGCGACGGTCCACGTCGGGTCGCCGACGATGCGGGCTCCGTCGTTGGCGGCCATCACGTCCAGGGCGGCGGACGCCTCGGCGATGAGCGCGGCCCGGGGCCGGTCGGCGTCGCCGATCTCCCACAAGGCCAGGTAGGCGAAGGTGGTCATCAGTCCTCGTCTCCGATGCGGCGCCGGTGCTCGGCGTGTGCCGCGTCTACCTCGGGAGTCGGGGCCGCCTGGGTGTGTAGGCCGTTGGTCTTGGCTCGGCCGCACACGCACGGCCGCTGGCCGTTGTGGTCGGCGGGGATCACCGCGGACGGCGTGTACGGGTGAGGCCGACCCGACCGGCGGCGACCGCGGCTCACCGCTGCCCCCGGGCGCGCACCAGCTCGTCACGGAGGCGGTCGACCTCGGCGGCCAGTTCGGCGCGGAGTGCCTCGATCCGGTCGGCCTCGTCGCGCCACCGGCCGCAGTCCTCCGCCACCGCGTGCGCCAGGAGGTCAGCCTCGCCGAGCAGCAGGGGGTCGGCGGCCCGGCCGGAGTCGCGGGCCTCGCAGTAAGCGACGAACCGGTCCCCCATCGCGTCCCGGTCCGGCATGGGGAGCGGGGCCCGGCCCGGGGCCGGCGCGAGGCCGACCCCGGGGAACTGGATGACGTCAGCCACGGACGGCTCCGGCCAGCTCGGGCGCGGGCCGGCCGGCGGCGGCGTGCCACAGCATCGGCAGGATGTCCGTGCAGTCGGCCGGCGGCAGCCCGCAGCGCAGGCACGTCGGCGACAGCGGCACGCCGTCCGGGCCGGTCGCGCGGACGCCGGGCGCCGGCGTGGGTCCGGTCATCTCGTCGGCGATATCCGCATCCCAGTCCGCCTGCTCGGCCGGCATCCCGGTCAGCTCGCCGGCCATGTCGGTGCGGGCCTGCTCGCGCAGGGCCACCGCGTCGGGAGTGCCGAGCGAGGAGGCGTCGAGCAGGTCCTCGATGCGCGGGGCGTCCGGCAGGATCGCGTGCTCTGGGTGCTGCTTCGGCACCACCGGTGCCGGGCCGGCGTACCGGTCCACCCACGCCAGGCCGTACCGGTCGAGCACCCGCTGCGCCCGGGTCACCGCGACGTACGCCAGCATCGCCTCGTCACGGGCGATCCGGACCGACCCGTCCTCCGCCGGCCGCGGCTCCGGGAAGTCGTCCGCGATCCGGACGGAGCCCCACTCCCGGCCCTTCGCCTTGTGCGCGGTCGAGACCACGACGTCGGCGTACCGCTCGTCGACCAGGGCGTCGCACACCCGCATCACCTCGTACGGGCCGTGCCGGTCGATCAGCCGGACGAACACCCGCAGGTCGGCCCCGGCGGCGTCCATCTCGACGTACTCCTGCACCTCCCGCCACGTGCCGAAGGCGAACAGCTCCGGGTGGTCGGTCGGGAGTCCGGCCTGGAGCCGCTGGGCGGCCTCGGCCATGCGGCGGATGTCCTGCCCGCCGCCGACCAGCGCGGCGGCACGGCCCTGCCCGAGGGCCTCGATGACGCGGATGATGGCGCCGCCGTTGGAGCGGCACAGCACCGCGTCCGGCTCGTCGACGGGCTCGACCCGCGACGGCACCCGGTCGTAGCCGGTGAGCCGCAGGTCGGTGTTGTCGAGCAGCGACAGCCACTTGTTGGCCTCGGCGGCGATGGCCGGCCCGAACCGGAAGGACTGGGAGAGCTGGAAGCGGCGTCCGTCGAAGCTGGCCATCGCGTCGGTCGCCCCGCGCCACCCGTAGATGGCCTGCGCGCGGTCGCCGACGAGGATCCGCTGCGCCGGCTGCCGAGACACCAGACCGGCGACGGCCGGGTTGGAGTCCTGCGCCTCGTCGAGGAGCACGTAGTCGGCGTGGATCACCGGGTCGGTGAGGATCCACAGCTTCAGGTACATGTCGTGGGTGAAGCGGAGCTGCCCGTTGAGCTGCGTCAGGTCGGTGTCCCACGCCTTCTGGGCGACCGGCACCAGGTACTTCGCGAGCTCGGCCTGACCGGGCCGGTCGAGCCCGTTGACCAGCGGCACGTGCATCCGCTCGATCTGCCGGTCGTCGGAGTAGCAGAACCGCTGGACGGTCTCGCCGACGAGGCGGGCGAGCTGCTGCGGGGCGAGCATCGTCTCGCCGACCTTCACCGGCTCGTTGAGGCCGAGCAGGATGGCGGCCTGCCGGGCGGGCACCCGCGGCCCGTTGAGGCGGTGGGCGTACTGCCGGCCGACCGCCCCGTAGGCGAAGGAGTGCGCCGTCTTGCAGGTGACGGCGGCGGGGAACTCCTTGGCCGCGTCGGTGGCGATGGACCGGTTGTAGGCGAGGTAGGCGCCGCGGCGGCGGCCGGCGTCGTGGGCGAGCATCTTCAGCGTGCTGGTCTTGCCGGTGCCGGCGCCGGCCTCGATGGTGAGGTCCTCGCCGGTGCGGGCGGCCTCGATGATGGCGGCCTGCTCCTCGGTCGGGGTGTGGCTCATGCGGCGGCCTGGCCTTCCTGGTCGGTGGCGGGCGGGGTGTTCTGGGCGATCACGGCCTTCAGCCGGTCGATGACGGCGCTGGCCTCGTCGACGTTGAGGCGGTTCTGGGTGTCGATCTCCCGGCCGGTCACCTCGGACAGGAAGCGGAGACGGCTGTCCCGGTCCTCGATTCCGGCCTCCTTGCACATGGCGTGGATGCGTTTGTGCTGGGCGTCGACGGCCGGCTTGGACGGGAAGAGCTGCTCCTTGCGGACCGCCCAGCGGTCGCGGATGTAGTCCGACTCGGCGAGGCTGATTCGCTGCTCGGAGGCGACCTGCCCTGCGGCCTTCCACACCCGGCGTAGGGCGGTTTCGTCGTACGCCTGGGCGAGGTCGTGGAGGATGCCGGTGCCAGCCGCGCTGAGCGCCTCGGGCGCCGGAAACTCGCCGACGGCGTACTGGCGGGGCGGCCCGGAGACCGGCCGGTTGGCCGGCGGGCCCGACACCGGACGTTCGTCGACGTCCCGGCCGATCGAGTCGTCCTCCGTGGACAGCGGCACCAGATCCCGCACGTGCGCGGTCTCCGGGTTGCACTTCAAGATGTCGAAGACGAGCTTCTCCAGGGTCAGACCTGGGACCGGCCGAGGCCGGTCGACACCGGGCCGGATGCCGGCGTGCACCGACCGGGCGCCGACGACCATCGGCGGGTGATCGCGGGAGACACGGACCCAGACCGTGGCGTCGAAGGCGAGGTTCTTCTGGCCCTCGACCTTGTACTCCTTGCTGCCCTCGACCGGACGACCGCCGTTGTCGAGCGCGGCGACCTCCTTGCCCCGTGCGGTGATCACGACGATCCCGGGGAAGGTCATCAGGTGGGTCATCAGTCGCCGGTGCTTGGCGTTGATCTCGTTCCAGAGATCCATCGAGATCTGCGGCTCGGCGTCCGGGGCGATCTGCTTCCCTCGCTTCGCCAGCCGGGCTCGGGCCTTGGCGTCGGCGATGCCCTTGAGCAGGTCCCACTCCAGGGTTCCGGAGTCGATGCCCAGGACGACGGGGGGCAGCTTGGCGGCGGCGACCCGGGCGGCTTCGGCCTTGGCCGCTTCGACCTGGCCGAGGATGTCGCCGAACGTGCCGTCGTGCTCGACGATCTCGTACCGGGCTCCGGGGATGGCGCCGTACTCGTCGCCCGCCCCCTCGCCGAGGTCAATCCAGTAGGTCGGGCCGACCCTCGGCGACGCGGACAGTTCGGCGATCATCCAGCTCTTGCCGGCCTTCTCGCCGCCCTCGACGAGGATGAGCGGCCACGGCACGCGGCCGGTGGGCTTGCGGGTACGCAGGGCGGGGGCGGTCACTGCTGGGCTCCCTGGGTGGTGTCGGTGTCGGTCAGGTCGCTGCGGAGCTCGGCGAGGACGGCGGCCGTGTCGATGCGGCCGGTGCGCTCGTCGACGCCCGCGGGCAGGTGCCGGTCGGCCCAGTGGTGCGGGGCGAGGGCCTGCCGGTCGGCGGGGTGCAGCGGCGACCAGTCGGCGGAGACCGGCTCGGCGACCTGGTGGTGGGTGCCGCGCTTCTCGCGGCGGCCGGCGCGGTGGCGGCCGATGTACGGCCCGGCCGGGGCCGGCCCCTCGGTGGGGGCCGGCGCGGCGACGGGCGACTGCTGGGCGGTCACCGCTGGTCCTTCCGGTCGAAGTCGGCGGCGGAGCGGGCGGTGTGGATGTCGCGGAGGGTGCGGTGACCCCAGAGGGGCCACGGCCGCTCCGCGTCGGGGGTGAGGACGGCCGAGGCGACCGCCCGCTGCTCCAGCTCGGCGCGCAGCCGCCGCTCCTCGCGGTGGGCGGTGCGCAGGTCGTCGCGGGCCTCGTCCCGCTCGGCGGTGGTGGCCGCGAGGGCGGTGGCGTACCCGTACGCCAGCAGCGACGCGGTGGCCAGGAGGACCAGCAGCACGACGGCGGTGACGGCCAGGGCCACGGTCAGGGCGGCCATCACGCCGCGTCCCGGAGGGCGGGGTCGGTCAGCGGCAGCAGGCCCAGCAGGTGCGGCGGGATCGTCACGGCGTCGGTCACCACGTAGGCGTCCGGGGCCGGGTAGTCGCCGGCGGCCACACCGATCCAGTACGCGCACTCGTCGTTGTGGACGTCGCCGGGCAGGTGCCCGCACGGCAGGTCCGGCACCGTGATCGGGTCGGCGGTGAAGTAGCTGGGGCCGCGCGGCGGCACCTGCGGCGGGTTGCTCCACGGGGTGGTGGGCCGCGGCTGCGGCGTGGGCTGGGACGGCTGGCTCATCGCGCGCCGCCCTGCGCGGCACGCAACTCGGCGACCTCGGCGCGCAGCCGCTCCAGCTCGCTCTCCTGCGGCTCGGCCTTCGTCTGCGCCCGGACGTCCAACCACGCCCCGTACTTCTGGCCGTCGAGCAGGATCCGGTGGGTGGTGAACGGGATGCTGTTGGCCGAGTCGACCTTGATGGCGCTTCCGAGGTACTCGGCCCACCGCTCCAGGTCGGCCCGGCTGTGCAGCACACCGAGGTTGAGGGTGCTGCTCAGCGTGTCCTTGAGGGGCAGTTCCAGGCGGACGATGTCGTCGGCGATGCGGTGCAGCTCGGCGGCGAGACGGTCCCGCAGGTCCGTGTCGCACCGGCCGTCGACCAGGCCGGACGAGTTGTGCTTGCGCACGTCCACGCCGCACTCGCGGGGGCAGGACATGTACCGGGGCTCGACGACCTCGACCGGTCCGGCCGGGGCGAGCCCGGCGCCGGTGACCGCGCCCGCCACCTGGTCGAGCGTCAGCCCGGTCAGGGTCAGGTCGGTGCTGTCCCGGCCCCCGTCGGTGATGGCGGTGATCTCCCGCCCCGACGGGTGGAGCAGGGCGCGCTCGGTGCTGCCGTCGGCGAGCTGGTCGACGCGGTCGACCTTCCAGCCGGCGGCGTGAAGGGCGCGGACCGCGCCGGTCGCGGCCGTGAGGCCGGGGCGGATAGTCTTGCTGGACATCTGGACTCCTTGCTTCGCGGTTGGTTGTCCGGGTGTTGTGAGCCCTCGGCCGGTGGTGCGGCTGGGGGCTCGCGTGTTACTGCCGGCGGTTCCAGATCACGTCGGCGCGGGCGGTGGCCATCACGCGGCGCTCCGGGCGGTGTCGGCCGCCTGCTCGGCGGCCTTGCGCTGCCGGATCTCCAGCTCGATCTCGGCGAGGACGCGGGTGAGGTCGGCGGCGATCTGCCGGCCCTTCGGGCTGTCCGGGTCGAGGCGCTCGACCGGCTCGATGGCCGGGCGGGTGGCGGGCTGCGTCATGCCGCCACCTCGAAGAGCTCGTCGACGGTCGTGCCGAGCCGGTCAGCCATGCGCATCGCCACCGTGAGGGTGGGCGTGACCTCGCCCTTGCGGATGCGGTAGAGGGTGGTGCGGTTCATGCCGAAGAGGCGGGCCAGCTCGATCTCGGAGCTGGCGTCCAGGTCTGCCGTGAGCTTGGTGAAGACGTCGGTCTTGAGCCGGATCGGCGAGAGTGTTGCGGCCTCGCCTCGGGGGGGTGCTGCACTCATGCCACAGACCGTACCTCCGCTGTGGGGGTGTTGCAACAGTGCAACACATCGGCCGAACGGCTGATTCGTGAATGGGCCCTGCGTCCCCTAGCGTTGCACCCATGCAACGTGTCGAAACGCCCGTGAGGGCACTCACCAGACGGCAATTCAGCCTGCTGCAACCACGCCGCACGACGCGTCCAGAGCCGTTACGACCTGCGGATATGCCGAGTTCAGTGCCTTACGGTGTGCACGTGGGCAACACTGCGACGCCCGACCGTGGCACCTGGGCATCACTCGTCACCACGACGCGTGAGCGTGTCGGCATGAACAAGTCGGAGCTGGCCCGCCGGCTCGGTATCGACCGGACCACGATCATTCGCTGGGAGTCCGGCAGGAGCCGACCCGAGGACCCGGCTGTCGTCGAGGCCTTCGCCGCCCTGTTCGGCCTCAACGCCGACGAGGTGCTTGTGGCGGCCGGGCTGCGGGTCGGGACCTCGCCCCCCGGCCGGTCGACGAGTGACCCGCCACTCGATCCCGACATGGTGATCATCATGCGCAGACTGACCAGCCCCACCGCGAGCGAAGCCGAGAAGGCCACCATCCGGGCCACCCTGCGCTACCTCGCCGACCTCGCCGACCGCACCGAACGGGGCGAGGGTCAGGACCGCCGCGCTAGCTGATGCCGCCCCGCCGCAAGCTCGCCGCCGTGCCCGACCGCCCCACCCGCGTCCTGCTCTACGTCCGGGTCAGCGCGCTCATGGGTCGCGGCGGCGACGACTTCCACTCGCCGGACGTCCAGACCTCCGCCATGCGCCGCGCCACCCACGGCATGCGAGAGGTCGGCGTCGTCGAAGACATCGACGTCTCCGGCACCCACTTCACCCGCGAGGGCATCGACCGGGTCCGCCAGATGGCCCGCGACGGACAGATCGACGCCATCGCCGTCTACGACGTCAGCCGCTTCGGCCGCGACGTCCTAGAGAGCCTGCTCGTCCTCCGCGAGCTCGCCGAATCCGGCGTCACGATCATCTCCGCGTGCGAGCACATCGACACGTCCACGCCGGCCGGCGAGATGATGCTCATCAACCTGCTCAACCTGGCGCAGTACCGCGCGAGGGAGATCGGCCGCGCCTGGTCGGCCACCATCGCCCGCCGCGCCGAACAGGGCCGCCACCACGGCCGCCCACCCACCGGCTACCGGCGCGCCGACGACGGCCGCCTGGAACCCGACCCAGTCCTCGGCCACGTCATCGCCGGAGCGTTCCGCGACTACGCCGCCGGCGCCGGGGTGCGCGACATCCGACGCCGCATCCAGAACGCCAGCGGCCTCGCCCTCGCCACCAGCACCCTCAAGAAGCTGCTCGCCAACCCCACCTACCTCGGCGTGGTCCACAGCCGCGGCCCAGGCGGCATGGTCGAAACGCCAGACGCCCATCCGCCGCTCGTCGACGAGGACACCTGGCAGCAGGTGCAGACCCGCATCGAGGCTGACCGGCGAGTGCACCCCCGCGTCCAGGACGCCCGGTACAGCCTGTCCGGCATCGGCCGGTGCGGTGCCTGCGAGGGGCACACCAACATCCGCCCCCACCGAAACGGCCCGGGCATCTTCTGCCGCAACCAGTGGGAGTTGACCAGCCCGTGCGCGGGGTGCGGACACCTGCGCCTGGCCGCCGTCGAGGAGGCGCTCCTCGGGCAGGTGCGTGCCCGCGTCGAGCTGCTGCGCGGCGACGTGGCAGCGCGGACCGCGCACGCCGCCCGGGCGGTACGGGCCGGCGCGGACGTGGAGGCCCTCCACCGCGAGCTGGAGGCCACCCGGCGGGCCATGGCGCGGGCCACCGAGCGGTGGGCGCGGGAGCAGCTGGACGACCGCACCTACGACGACACGATGGCGGACCTGCGGCGCGCCGAGACGCAGCTGGTGGAGAACCTGACATCAGCCCGGTCAGTGGTGCAGGCGGCAGCGCCCGAATCGGTGGTGTCGCTGGGGGAGAAACTGCTGGAGTTGTGGCCGGAAATGGACGGCGGGCAGCGGAATAGAGCGCTGCGGCAAATCCTGGTGACGGTGACGATTCGGCCGTCCGAGTTTTACCGGCAGCCAGCATCACAGCGGATTGTTGTCGAATGGCGCTGACCCACATTTAGCAACCAGCACCGACGTGCTGGTCAACGGCGTCCGGGTCTGGGTGGACCGGGGGCGGGGCCTGCACCAGGTCGCGGTGCCGCTCGGCACGGTGGACGACGTACGCCGGCTCGCCCAGCGGCTCACCGCCAGCGCCGGCCGGCGGCTCGACGACGGCTCCCCGTACGCGGACGCCCGGCTTCCCGACGGCACCCGGCTGCACGCGGTGCTGCCGCCCGTGGCGACCGACGGGCCCTACCTGTCCCTGCGGACCTTCCGGCAGCGGCCCTTCACCCTCGACGAGTTGGTGAGCCAGGGGACGGTTCCCCGACCGGTGGCGCCGGTGCTCTCCGCCGTGGTGGCGGCCCGGCTGGCGTACCTGGTGACCGGCGGCACCGGCTCGGGCAAGACGACGTTGCTGAACACGCTGCTCGGACTGGTCCCGGCCACCGAACGGATCGTGCTGGTGGAGGACGCGGCCGAGCTGCACCCCCGGCATCCGCACGTCGTCGGGTTGCAGGCCAGGACGGCCAACGTGGAGGGTTCCGGCGCGGTCGGCCTGACCGACCTGGTGCGGCAGGCGCTGCGGATGCGGCCCGACCGGCTGGTGGTCGGCGAGTGCCGGGGCGGGGAGGTGGTCGACCTGCTCGCCGCCCTGAACACCGGCCACGACGGAGGCGCCGGCACCCTGCACGCCAACGCCCCGTCGGACGTGCCGGCGCGGCTGGAGGCCCTCGGGATGCTCGGCGGGCTGCCCCGCCCGGCCCTGCACGCCCAGGTGGCCGCCGCGCTCCAGGTGCTGCTCCAGGTGCGCCGGAGCGCCGAGGGGCGGGTGTTGGAATCGGTCTGCCTGCTGCTGCCGGAGGGCCCGGACCGGCTGGTGACTGCGGTTCCCGCCTGGGTACGCGGACGCGGGCCGGACCTCGCCGCACCGGCGCTCGCCACACTGCTGCGGGAGCGGGCCGTAGCGGTGCCGCCGGTCCTGACCGAGCCGTGGCCGGGATCGGCGGGACCGAAGTGACCACCCCGTACGCGCTGGTGGTGCTCTCGGTCCTGGCGACGGCGGTGCTGATAGCCGGGGCGATGCGTGGTGGTCGGCGTCGGCGGGGCGTGCTGGTGGCCGGCGTGGGCGCAACCGCGCGCACCGGCGCCGAGGACCCGCTCGTCGACTGGATCACCGAGCTGCGCCGGACACCCGGTGAGGGTGCGGAAGCCACGGCGGGACGCATCGGCGGGGGCGTTGCGCCCCCGCAGGCCGTCGGCCGCCGCGACCCGCGCGACGAACCCCGGGTTCGCCTCCGGCAGTCGCCGACAGGCCCGGACGCCTCAGCCGGCGGCTCCCCCGGTAGTGGGCGCGAGCCGGCGGGCGGGGCCCGGTGGGCGTCGCGGGACGCGGTCGACCGGTCGCCCTGGCCCTGGCCGGCGGGAGACGACCGTGGCGCGACGCGCCCGGCGGGGCCGGTCCGGCCCGGTGACGGAGACCCCGGTCGGGTCCGGCCACCTGCGCGGCGGGACGCCCGACGACCCGGCGGAACGCCCGCCCCGACGGCCGCCCGTTCACGTCCGCCCGAGGCGGTGACCGGTCCGCCCGGCGAGGGTCGGCGACCGAGGTGGCTCCGGCCGGACGCGCTGACGGCGTCCCCCCGGCGCACCCTGCTGCTCGCCGCGGCGGCCGGCACCGGAGCCGGCCTGCTGATGGCCGGTCCGGTGGCGGCGGTGGCCGTCGGCGCCTACGGCACGCTGGCCGCCCGCGCGCTGCTCCGACGCAAGGACGGCCAGTACGCCGTCCGGGCCCGGCGGCGCCGGCTGGACCAGCTCTGCGGGCTGGCGGCCGACTTGCGGGCCGGCCTGCCGATACCGGTCGCCGCCGAGCGGCTCACCCTCGATCCGACGGGGACCGATGGTGGCTCTCCGGGCGGCGGCGCGGCGGCTTGCGACGAGCGGGGCGGGGCGGGGCGTCTGGACCGACTGGCCCGCGCGGCCGTACGCCTCGCCGACCAGACGGGCGCGCCGCTGGCGGAGTTGCTGGAGCGGATCGAGGCGGACGCCCGTTCGGCCGACCGTGGGCTGGCCGCGGCGGAGGCCCAGGCGGCCGGGGCGCGGGCCACCGCCCTGCTGCTCGCCGCCCTGCCGCTCGGCGGCATCGGGCTCGGCTACGGCATCGGCGTCGACCCGGTGGCGGTGCTGCTGCACACCCCCGTCGGCGGTGCGTGCGCGGTCGTCGCCATCGCGCTCCAGGTCGCGGGACTCTTCTGGGCCGAGCGGCTCGGCGCGACGCCGGGACGGGTGAGCTGATGCCCCGGGTGGCGCTGGTCGTGGGCTTCGTGGCGGCGGCCCTGATCGCCGCGATGTTCGTGGCGGGCCGGCGGCCTCTGCGCCGGCTGCGCGCGCTGCGCAGGGCGCCGGTCGGCGTGCACCCGGCCGCCTCGCCCCGTCGACGGGGCGGTTCCGGTGACGACACGACCGACGACGTCCGTCGTCGGCGGCGGCCGGACGCCATCCGCGTCGCCGCGGGCCTGGGCGGCGTGGCCGTGGCCGTCGTCTTCGGCGGCTGGCCCGGGGTGGTGGCGGCCCTGCCGACGGCGCTGCTGCTCGATCGGCTGCTCCGTCGGATCGAGCCCCCGGCCGTGCGGAACCGGCGGTTGCGGGAGGCGGCCGATCTTCCGCTCGCCGCCGACCTCCTGGCGGCGGCGATGCGGGCGGGAGCACCCGTGGACAGGTCCATCCTGGCCGTGGCGGGAGCGCTGGACGGGCCGCTCGCCGACCGGCTCGCCCAGGTCGGCCGGTTGCTGCGGCTCGGTGGCGGCCCCGAGGAGGCGTGGGCGCCGCTCGCGGCGGTGCCGGGAGCCGAGCGACTGACCGCCGCCGTGCTGCGCAGCGCGAACAGCGGAGCCGCGCTGGCCGGCGCACTGACCCGACTCGCCGACGACCTGCGTGCCGACCGGGCCACGACCGCGGAGGCGGCCGCCCGCCGAGCCGGCGTGCTCATCGTCCTGCCGCTGGGGCTCTGCTTCCTGCCGGCCTTCATTCTCGCCGGCCTGGTGCCGGTGATCGTCGCCGTCCTCGGCGACGTGCTCTGACCACCAACGAGGAAAGGACAAGGACGTGCGCAAACTGCTCGCCCGCCTGCGCGGCGACGCCGGAATGAACACCGCCGAGTACGCCGTCGGCACCCTGGCCGCGGTCGCCTTCGCCGGGATCCTGCTGAAGGTGCTGACCTCGGGCAACGTGCAGTCCGCGTTGACCGCCGTCATCGACCGGGCACTCAAGTGAGCCGGCGCCGGCCGGCCGGCCGTGACCGGGGTTCCTTCACCGCCGAACTGGCGGCCGGCCTGCCGGCGCTTCTGCTGCTCCTGCTCGCCGGGTTGTCGGCGGTCAACGCCGTCGGCACGAGGGCGGGCTGCCTGCACGCGGCCCGGGAGGCGGCGCTGGCCGCCTCCCGGGGCGCCGACGGGGTCGCCGCTGCCAGCCGTGCGGCCCCGCCGGGAGCGGAGGTGACCGTCACCGTCGACGGCCAGCGGGTCGTCGCCACCGTCCGGGCACCCGTACGCGCGCTCGGCTCCCGGCTGCCCCGGATCTCCGTGACCGCGGCGGCGGTCGCGGCCGTGGAGCCCGGTGTCGTGGGGCCCGGGATCGCGGAGCCCGCGCCCCCGGCCACCGATCCGGCGGAGGATGACGGACCCGGTGCGGCGTCCGGGGTGGCAGGACCGTGACCGGGCGGAGCGGAGGCGCCGACCGGCGGGGCGGCGGCACGGTGGAAGTGCGCGGGAGCGCGGTGAGACACACGGGGGAGCGTGGTGGGGCGACCGTCTGCCTGCTCGCCGTGGGGCTGGCGTTCGTCATGGTCGGGTTGTTCGGTGCCGCCGTCGGCGCGGCCCGGACGGCCCGGCAGCAGGCGCGGGTGGCGGCGGACTTCGGCGCGCTGGCCGGTGCCGGCGAGGCCCTCCTGGGTCAGCCGGCGGCCTGCGGTCGGGCTGCCGAGATCACCGCCGCCAACGGTGGACGGCTGCTCGCCTGTCGGCTCGACGGCCTCGACGTCCTGGTGACCGCCGAGGTTGCCGTGAGCCCGCTGCCCGGCCTGGCGCGGGTGGCGACGGCCAGCGCCCGTGCCGGCCCGGTCCGCGGCTGAGCGACAGGCACGCCGCCCCCGGTGGCGGCCCGACGTCATCACGGGCTCGTCGACCGCTCCACCGGATCCGGCGAGCCCTCTCCGGGTCGTGGTGCTTGCGCTGACCGCGCCGGACGTGATCACGTCGCGCCGGACGTGACCGCGCGCCGCCCCGATCATGCTGGAAGTGATCCCGCTGGAAGCGACCGTGCCGCGTCGGACGCGACCGCACGCCGCGCCGATCACTCTGGGCGTGATCGCGTCGGAAACGACCGCGCCGCGCCGGGCGCGATCACCGTGCCGGGCGCGACCGGGCCGGGGCGACGGGAGTCGACACCCCGACCCGGGCGGGTCAGCGTCCCTGGAGGGCGTCGAGGGCGACGGCCATCGCGATCACGAGGCGGCGGTCGACCTGCGGGTGCTGGATCTGGACGACGTACCGGTCGCGCAGGCCCCACTGCTTGATGACGGAGAAGACCGGCTGACCGCCGGCGACGAAGTCGAAGTGGTAGGGCAGCCAGGACAGCGAGTCGACGAACCGGCGCAGCAGCGCCACCGGCATGCTGCGCTCCTGGCCGGTGATCTGCGGCAGGCCGGCCTGCTCGACGTGCCAGGTGGACCGCAGCAGGGACTGGGCGAAGTCCTTGCGGAACAGGCCGATCGGGTTGCCGGCGTGGTCGGTCACGTCGTACGTGGCACCGATGTCGAGGCGCTGGCGGGCCTTGAACCCGAGCAGGGGCTGCTGCTTCGAGTCGTCGGTGTAGATCGTCACCTGCTCCTTGAAGGCGAGCCGCTTCTGCTGGGCGAACCCCAGCAGCCCGCCTTCGGAGCCGTCCGGTGCGACGGCGTGGACCTCGTACTGGTTGACCATCATCCGGAGCCGCTGCCGGATGTGGAACTGCTGCTGGGCCTGCAGGTTGTCGAGTTGCATGAGTTCTCCTTCGAGGGGTCGCCGGAGTGTCGCACAGCTCCGACCGCTCCGCCGCCGACAGGTCACGCGACCTTCCCGCAGGCCACGCGGCCCGGCCCACCAGGACCCGCCCGTTCCGGCCGACCCCGGTGTGGCCCGCTCCGACGCCGTTACCCCACTCCGACGCCGTTACCCCGCCCCGACGCCGGAACCACCGAGGCCCGGCGACCTGCCGCGATCCGACGACCGTCACGACCCTGCTGTCCCCGCGCGGAGCGGGTTCACCGGCCCCCGTCGACGGTCGCCTTGAGCGCCCACGCGTTGAGGACCTGGTGGATGCTGCGCAGCCGCTCGTTGATCTGTTCCAGGCGTTCGGCCTGCGCCAGGCTGGCGAGCGCGGTGCCGAGGGCGATCTGCTGGTCGGGGGTGAGTTTCTCCTGGTCGATCGTGTAGAGCAGGTCGACGGTCTCGGCGATGGTGTCGGCCACGACTCCTCCTTCGGCGGGAAGGACGGCTAGGGGATCCGCGAGCACCGATGGAAGCGCTCCCAAGCCATCACTTGCCCCGAGAGAAGAGGTTCTATGCCTGGTTTCCACCACCCGGGACACGAGCGTCACCCGAACCGGTCTCCGCCAGCCGGGACGGAGCCGCCCGGTCCCGCGGGGTCGCCGGGGGCGACGTCGTCCGGAGCGAGGCGTTCACCTGGAACCGGAGGGTCGCCCGATAGGACGGCGGCGCCAGGCGGGCTGTCGAGCGGGTCGCCGGCAGGGCGGGGCGCCGGTACGCCGTCGGGCAGGTTGGCGAGCACCACGTCCAGCACCCGGACCGCGTCCGGCTTGGAGAGCGGGTTGTTGCCGTTGCCGCACTTCGGGGACTGCACGCAGGACGGGCAGCCGGCCTCGCAGCCGCACTCCGCGATCGCGTCCCGGGTGGCCCGCAGCCAGGCCGCCGCCGTCCCGTACGCGCGCTCGGCGAAGCCCGCCCCGCCCGGGTGCCCGTCGTAGACGAAGACCGTCGGGGCCTCGGTGTCCGGGTGCACCGCCGTGGAGAGCCCGCCGATGTCCCAGCGGTCGCAGGTGGCGGTGAGCGGTAGCAGGCCGATCGCGGCGTGCTCGGCGGCGTGCAGCGCTCCCGGCACGTCGGCGGGCTCCACGCCGGCGGCAGTCAGGGACCGCGGCGACAGGGTGAACCACACCGCGACCGTACGCAGCTCCCGGGCCGGCAGGTCCAGCGGGCGGGTGTCGATGACCTCGCCGGTGGCGATCCGCCGCCGCTGGTACGACACCACCTGGCTGGTCACGTCGACCTCGCCGAGGAAGAGCCCGACGGGGCCGGCGTCCACGTACGAGCGGACCGACACCACCGACAGCGAGGTGACGTCGCGGGCGTGGGTGGACCAGTCCGGCTCCTCGGGGTGCACCAGCGCGCACCCGTCGGCCAGGTCGAGCGAGTCGACCACGTACGAGACGCCCTGGTGCAGGTAGACCGCGCCGGGGTGGAGCAGGAAGTGCGACGAGCCGCCGTCGACGGTGCCGAGCAGCCGCCCGGTCGCCGCCTCCACCACGCAGACCGGCGCGCCGCCCTCGCCGCGCAGGTCCACCTCCGGCCGCTCCCGGTGCCGCCAGTACCAGCCGGTCGGCCGCTGCCGCAGCGCCCCCGCCGCGACCAGTTGGTCCACCGCCTCCTTCGCACCGTCGCCGAACAGCGCCAGGTCGTCGGGGGTCAGCGGCGCCTCGGCCGCCGCGCAGGCGAGCTGTGGGGCCAGCACGTACGGGTTGGCCGGGTCGAGCACGGTCGCCTCCACCGGCCGCCCGAAGACCGCCTCAGGGTGGTGCACGAGATAGGTGTCGAGCGGGTCGTCCCGGGCGACCAGCACGGCGAGCGCCTCCTGCCCGGAGCGCCCCGCCCGGCCGGCCTGCTGCCACAGCGAGGCCCGGGTGCCCGGGTAGCCGCAGATCAGCACCGCGTCGAGGCCGACCAGGTCGACGCCCAGCTCCAGCGCGTTGGTCGAGGCCAGCCCGAGCAGGTCGCCGTGCAGCAGGGCGCGTTCCAGTTCGCGCCGCTCCTCGCGCAGGTAGCCGGCCCGGTAGGCGGCCACCCGGTCGCCGAGCCCGGGCACCGCCTCGTCGAGGGACCGGCGGGCGTTCGCCGCGACGACCTCGGCGCCGCGCCGGGAGCGCACGAAGGCGAGCGTGCGTACCCCCTCGGCGACCGTGTCGGCGAGCAGGTCGGCGGTCTCCCGCAGGGCCGAGCGGCGGACCTGGGTGAGGTCCGCCTGCTGGTCCGCGGCCGAGTCCGGCGGCAGCAGCGGCGGCTCCCAGAGCGCGAACGTCACCCCGCCGCGCGGCGAGGTGTCCTCGGTGACTGCGTCGACGGGCAGCCCGGTGAGCCGCCCGGCCGCCGTCGCCGGGTCGCCGGAGGTGGCCGAGGCGAGCACGAAGACGGGTGTGCTCCGGAACCGGGCGCACTGCCGCCGCAGCCGGCGCAGCACGTGCGCGACGTGCGAGCCGAAGACCCCTCGGTAGGTGTGGCACTCGTCGATCACCACGTACGTGAGCCGGCGCAGGAAACCCGACCACTGGGCGTGCCCGGGCAGGATGCCGTGGTGCAGCATGTCCGGGTTGGTCAGCACGAACCGGGAGTGCCGCCGGATCCACTCCCGCTCGGCGCGCGGGGTGTCCCCGTCGTAGCAGGCGGGGCGTACCCCCTCCAGTTCCAACGCGGCGACGGCGCGCAACTGGTCGGCGGCGAGCGCCTTCGTGGGCGCCAGGTAGAGCACGGTGGCCCGGGGGTCGGCGAGCAGGGTGGCCAGCGCGGGGAGCTGGTAGGCCAGGGACTTGCCGGACGCGGTGCCGGTGGCCACCACCACGTGCCGGCCGTCGTACGCCAGGGTGGCCGCCTCCGCCTGGTGCCGCCAGGGCGCGACCACGCCGCGCCGGGCGAACGCCGCGCGCAGGTCCTCCGGTGCCCAGTCCGGCCACGGGACGGGCTCGCCGGCCCGTGCCGGCACCCGCTCGACGTGGGTGACCGGGTCGGTGCTGGTGCGGGCGCGCAGCCGGCCCAGCAGGTCGGCCGGCGCTCGCCCCGGCCCGGCCCCCACGGATACGGTCGCAGCGGACGACGGCTTCAGGTCGTCGCGCGGCGTCGGGTGCGCCGGGCCGGAGTTGTCGGACGACGGCTTCAGGTCGTCGCGCGGCGATCGACGCGCCGAGCTGAAGTCGTCGGAGGTCACGTCCTGCACTCTCGCACTGGTGTTCGGAGATGAAAAGTTGAGGGCCGGGGTAAGGGGATGCCTCCGCCGGCGAGCAGAGCCGGTCTCCGGCGGGGATGGTTAGATGCCCAGGAGAGTTTACGGCTCTTGCGAGGGAGGACCGATGGAGCTGTCGCTGGCGACCCGCACCGTGGGCGAGCACACGGTGCTCGAGGTCGGCGGTGAGGTGGACGTCTACACCGCCCCCCGGCTGCGGGAGCGGCTCCTCGAGCTGATCGACGGCGGGGCCCGCCACGTCGTGGTCGACCTGGGTCGGGTGGACTTCCTCGACTCCACGGGGCTGGGCGTGCTGGTCGGCGCGCTCAAGCGGCTACGCGCGGCCGGCGGTTCGTTCGCGCTGGTCTGCGACAAGGAGCCGCTGCTCAAGATCTTCCGGATCACCGCCCTCGACCAGGTCTTCCCGCTGCATCCCACGGTCGACGCGGCGATCGGCACCGACCCGGCCGGCGCTGGCGTCTGATGGCCACGGTCAAGCTCTCCTTCTCGCCGGCCCCGGTGCACGTGCGCACCGCGCGCCTGGTCGGGGTGGCGGTCGCCCGGCGGGCCGGGGTCCGCGAGGAGTTGCTCGACGAGGTGCGGCTGGCCATCGGTGAGGCGTGCACCCGTGCGGTCGCCCTGCACCGCCAGTACGGCGTGCCCGAGCCCGTGCTCGTCGAGATGTCCGACACGGGGGCGTACGCGGTGCGCGTCGTCGACCGCGCGCCGATCGAGGCCGGTCTCGGCCTGGCCGCGCTGGACGCCGACCAGCTCGCCAACGAGTCGCTGAACGAGGACGACCTCACCACCGGCGTCGGCTTCGCGCTGCTGGCCGGTTTCGTCGAGGATCTCCAGGTCCGCCCGGTCGACGAGGGCGTCGGCACCGAGGTGCGGATGGTCTGGCCCGTCGGCCGTTGAGTTGATCCTCCGACGCCCTCGCTGAGGGCATCCTGCGCCGTGAGGCCGCGTCCCGCTGGGGCGCGGCCTCTCTGGCATGGATGGGCTCCTATATCAGATTTTTCCTCATAACACAGCGACGTAGATCATCGACCGCCGGTGCCCCCTCGGTGTGACCTCCAACACTGTGGAGGGCTACAGTACGCGAGTTGTCAGCAAGTGATCCATCCCGCAGCCAGCGGGAACGGTTGTTCATCGCTGGTCCGTCCGGGGTGGGTGGCGCGCGCTTGCGACTCCGCATCCAGGCGCCGGGTCGGTGCGTCTCCACCGGCCGGCGCGAGCGTTCGGTACAGGAGGACACAGATGTCCGACACCTTGGCCGCCGAGGGCGGCGGGATCTCCCTCACCGGGAACAACGTCACGTACGTCGTCATCGCCGCGGTCATCGCGTTGGTGGCGCTCGCCTTCGCGGGCGCGTTGACGAAGGCCGTGCTGGCCGCCGGCAAGGGCACCAACAAAATGCAGGAGATCTCCGGCGCGGTCCAGGAGGGCGCCTCGGCCTACCTGCTCCGGCAGTTCCGGACCCTGGCGATCTTCGTGGTCGTCGCCGTGGTGCTGCTCTTCCTGCTGCCGGTGCACGACACCGACGGCAGCGAGATGGCGGTGAAGATCGGCCGGTCCGTCTTCTTCGTCGTCGGCGCGCTGTTCAGCGCGTTCATCGGCGGCGCCGGCATGTGGCTGGCCACCCGGGCCAACCTGCGCGTCGCCGCCGCCGCCCGGGAGCGCGAGGGCGGCCGGGAGGCCGCGATGAAGATCGCCTTCCGCACCGGTGGCGTGGTCGGCTTCCTCACCGTCGGCCTCGGCCTCTTCGGCGCCGCGCTGGTCGTGCTGTTCTACCGCAGCGACGCGCCGACCGTGCTGGAGGGCTTCGGCTTCGGCGCCGCGCTGCTCGCCATGTTCATGCGGGTCGGCGGCGGCATCTTCACCAAGGCCGCCGACGTCGGCGCCGACCTGGTCGGCAAGGTCGAGCAGGGCATCCCCGAGGACGACCCGCGCAACGCCGCCACGATCGCCGACAACGTGGGCGACAACGTGGGTGACTGCGCCGGCATGGCCGCCGACCTCTTCGAGTCGTACGCGGTCACCCTGGTCGCCGCGCTGATCCTCGGCCGCGCCGCCTTCGGCGAGGAGGGCCTGGTCTTCCCGCTGATCGTCTCCACCATCGGCGTGCTCATCGCGATCGTCGGCGTCTTCATCACCCGGCTGCGCGCCTCCGACCGCAACGGCCTGACCGCGATCAACCGGGCCTTCTACATCTCGGCGCTGCTCTCCGCGGTCCTGGTGGCGATCGCCACGTACGCGTACCTGCCGGCCACCTTCGCCGAGTTGGAGGGCGGGCTGACCGACGTCAGCGAGAACCCGCGGACGGTCGCCATCGGCGCGGTCGTCATCGGCATCGTGCTGGCCGCGGCGATCCAGGCGCTGACCGGCTACTTCACCGAGACCAACCGGCGCCCGGTGCAGGACATCGGCAAGAGCTCGCAGACCGGCGCCGCCACCGTCATCCTCGCCGGCATCAGCGTCGGCCTGGAGTCGGCGGTCTACTCGGCGCTGCTGATCGGCGCCGGCGTGTTCGGCGCGTTCCTGCTCGGCGGCAGCTCCATCACGCTCTCGCTGTTCGCCGTCGCGCTGGCCGGCACCGGCCTGCTCACCACGGTCGGCGTGATCGTCGCGATGGACACCTTCGGCCCGATCTCCGACAATGCCCAGGGCGTGGCGGAGATGTCCGGCGACATCGACGAGCACGGCGCCCGGACGCTCACCGAGCTGGACGCGGTCGGCAACACCACCAAGGCGATCACCAAGGGCATCGCGATCGCCACGGCGGTGCTCGCCGCCACGGCGCTGTTCGGCTCGTACACCGACACGCTGCGCACCGCGTACTCCGACGCGGGGGTGGGCGACGTCGGCACCGAGATCCTCAACTCGCTGAACGTGGCGAACCCGCGCAACCTGGTCGGCCTGATCATCGGCGCGGCAGTGGTGTTCCTCTTCTCCGGCCTGGCCATCAACGCGGTCTCCCGCTCGGCGGGCGCGGTCGTGATGGAGGTACGCCGGCAGTTCCGCGAGCTGCCCGGCATCATGGACGGCACCCAGCGCCCCGAGTACGGCAAGGTCGTCGACATCTGCACCCGGGACGCGCAGCGCGAGCTGATCACCCCCGGCCTGCTCGCCATCCTCGCCCCGATCGCGGTGGGCTTCGGCCTCGGGCCGGGCGCGCTGGCGGCGTACCTGGCCGGTGCGATCGGCGCCGGCACGCTGATGGCGGTCTTCCTGTCGAACTCCGGCGGCGCGTGGGACAACGCCAAGAAGCTCGTCGAGGACGGCGCGTACGGCGGCAAGGGCTCCGAGTCGCACGCCGCCACGGTCATCGGCGACACCGTCGGCGACCCGTTCAAGGACACCGCCGGCCCGGCGATCAACCCGCTGATCAAGGTGATGAACCTGGTCTCGCTGCTGATCGCGCCGGCCGTGGTGGCCTGGAGCGTGGGCGACGAGCGGAACACCGCCCTGCGGGTGGGGATCGCCGTGGTGGCGACGCTGATCATCGTCGCGGCGGTGGTGTTCAGCAAGCGCAAGGGCGTGGCGATGTCCGACTCCGACTCCGGCGCGGGTGCGGGCAGCCCGGACCAGCGGCCGGAGACGGTCAACGCCTGATCCGTCCAGCGTCCCGGTCCCCGGTCGGCCCGCGCGGCCGGCCGGGGACCGCACGTACCACCCGGCAAACCTGTCCGGTGCCCGGACTCGACAGAGGCCGTACGCTGCAACGCATGCGCACGTGCCGGGCGACAGCCGCCGGAAAGCTCACGGTGGTCCTGGCCACGCTCGTACTCGTGCTGGCCGGTTGCGGCGGCGGTCCCAGCCCGCAGGCGTGGGCGGCGTCGGTCTGCTCCGCGCTCACCCCGTGGCGGGCCGAGATCAGCAAGCTGACCAGCAGCACCGACCAGCAGATGACCGCCCAGACCACCCCGGCGCAGGCGAAGGAGAACCTGGTGCGGCTCTTCGGCGGCGCGGAGCAGGCCAGCGAGACCGCCCGACGCAAGGTCGAGGAGGCCGGCATCCCGGAGACCGAGCACGGCGAGGAGGTCTCCGCGGGCTTCCGCGCCTCGCTGGCGAAGGTGCGCGACGCGTACGGCAGGGCCCGCGACACCATCGACGGGCTGGGCACCGGCCAGCCCACCGTCTTCTACGACGGCGTCCGGGCCGCCGTGGACACCCTGAACAAGGAGTACGACGCCAGCGCGCTCGACACCAGCCGGCTCAACTCCGAGGAGTTGAGACGCGCCTTCGACGAGGTGCCGGAGTGTCGCTGAGCGGGACCGGTGACCCGTCGGGCAGCGAGGCGCTGCCGGTGCTCTTCCCGGCGCCCGCGGACCGGGTCGCGCCGGTCGCCCGCCGCCCCGCCCCGCCCTCGCCGGCCGACGCCGACGAATCCGCCCGGCAGCTGACCTTCTTCGGCGCGGAGGCGGCGGACCCGTCCGTCGCCGATCTCGCCGGGCTGCTGGCCGGCCCGGGGGAGGTGGTCCGGATGGGCGGCACGGCCCGGCTCTCGGTCGTGGTCGACGCCGCCTGGCGGGTGCACGTGCTCGTCGCCGAGCTGGCGCTGCGCGGGGTGGCGGCCACCTGGGAGGCGACCGCCGACGGGCGGCACGCGGTGCGCACCTCGTACGCCCGCACGCTGAAGCCGCTCGCGATGGCCTGGCTGCGCGGTACCGGCAAGCGACCGCCCGCCGGTCTGCACCTCAACGGCCGGCGGCTGCGGCTCTGGCTCGCCGCGGCGGGGGCCGCCGAGCCGTCCGGCTTCCTGCTCCGGCTCGGCCCCGCCGACGAGGAGTGCTGGGAGCCCATCGGCGGGGCGCTCGACGCGGTGGGCCTCTCCGGGGCGCTGCTCGGGCCGGGCGAGGGTGGGCCGGCGTACCGGATCACCGGCCGCCGGCGGCTCGCCCGCCTGGCCGAGCTGGTCGGCGACCCGCCGCCCGCCGCTCCCGCGACGGACTGGCCGGCCCGCTCCTGACCGACCGTCGGCGCCGTCTCGTCGACGCCGATCGCGCCTGTCCGATGCGGGACAGCACGTGCGCAATTTCGCGGAAAACGGCCGGGTGGCGCCTCGGCCGAGGGTCCGCCATCGTCACAGTGTCCCGCCTGGCGGCACACGCACGGTGTACGGTGGCGCCGTCCGGCACGTCCCGCCGCCGGCGGAGAAAGAGGCCGCCCCGCCGGGACGGTTTGCCGCCCGCGAAACCCGAAACGTGGGCGGCGCGTTACGTTGGACATCCGGACCGCCGGGGGTCGGCGGGCCGAAGGTGGGCCCGAACGGGGCGCCGGTGGCTACGAGCAGGAGTGAGGTCGGGGAGAGACGTGCCGAGCAAAGCTGGAACCACCCGTCTGGTCATCGTCGAGTCACCGGCGAAGGCCAAGACGATCTCGGGCTATCTCGGCCCGGGATACGTCGTGGAGGCCAGCTTCGGCCACGTCCGGGACCTCCCGCGCAACGCCGCCGACGTGCCGGCCAAGTACAAGGGCGAGGCGTGGGCCCGGCTCGGGGTGGACGTCGACAACGGCTTCCACGCCCTCTACGTGGTCTCCGCCGACCGGAAGCAGCAGATCAGCAAGCTGGTGAAGCTGGCCAAGGAGGTCGACGAGATCTTCCTGGCGACGGATGAGGACCGCGAGGGCGAGGCGATCGCCTGGCACCTGGTGGAGACGCTCAAGCCCAAGGTGCCGGTCAAGCGGATGGTCTTCCACGAGATCACCAAGCCGGCCATCCAGGCCGCGGTGGCCAACCCCCGCGAGATCGACCGCGACCTGGTCGACGCGCAGGAGGCCCGGCGCATCCTCGACCGCCTCTACGGCTACGAGGTCTCGCCGGTGCTGTGGAAGAAGGTCATGCCGAAGCTCTCGGCGGGCCGGGTGCAGTCCGTGGCGACCCGGATCGTGGTGGAGCGCGAGCGGCAGCGGATGGCCTTCCGCACGGCGGAATACTGGGACATCCTGGCCACGCTGGCCGTGGTCGACGCCGGCGAGGGGCCGCGCAGCTTCAACGCCACCCTCGTCGCGCTGAACGGCGACCGGATCGCCACCGGCAAGGACTTCGAGCCGACCACCGGCCGGGTGAAGGCCGGCGCCGGCGTGGTGCACCTCGACTCCGGCGGCGCCCGGGGCCTCGCGGCCCGCCTGGAGGGGCGGCCGTTCACCGTCACCCGGGTCGAGGAGAAGCCCTACCGCCGCCGCCCGTACGCGCCGTTCATCACCTCCACCCTCCAGCAGGAGGCGGCCCGCAAGCTGCGGTTCTCGTCGCAGCAGACGATGCGCACCGCGCAGCGGCTCTACGAGAACGGCTACATCACCTACATGCGTACCGACTCGGTGAACCTGTCGGAGACCGCCATCGCGGCGGCCCGCCGGCAGATCGTCGAGCTGTACGGCGAGCGCAGCGTGCCGCCGGAGCCGCGCCGCTACACCGGCAAGGTGAAGAACGCGCAGGAGGCGCACGAGGCGATCCGCCCGGCGGGGGACAACTTCCGCACCCCGGGCGACGTGGCCAAGGAGCTCTCCGCCGAGGAGTTCAAGCTCTACGAGCTGATCTGGCGGCGCACCATCGCCTCGCAGATGACCGACGCCGTCGGCTCCAGCGTCTCGGTGCGCATCCGCGCCGTCTCCTCCGCCCAGGAGGAGGCCGACTTCGGCGCCACCGGCAAGACCATCACCGACCCGGGCTTCCTGCGGGCGTACGTCGAGTCCAGCGACGACGAGAACGCCGAGGCCGAGGACGCCGAGCGTCGCCTGCCCAACCTGGTCAAGGACCAGCCGCTCACCGCCGACGAGCTCGCCGCGCAGGGCCACCACACCCAGCCGCCGTCGCGCTACACCGAGGCGTCGCTGGTCAAGGCCCTCGAGGAGCTGGGCATCGGCCGCCCGTCGACGTACGCGTCGATCATGCAGACGATCCAGGACCGCGGGTACGTCACCAAGCGCGGCCAGGCGATGATCCCGACCTTCCTGGCGTTCGCGGTGATCGGCCTGCTGGAGCGGCACTACCCGCGCCTGATCGACTACGACTTCACCGCCAGCATGGAGAACGAGCTGGACGAGATCGCCGGCGGTGACCACGCCGCCGTCGACTTCCTCACCGCGTTCTACTTCGGCGGCGCCAACGGCGCCGGCGACCAGGACATCGCCCGCTCGGGCGGGCTGAAGAAGCTGGTCACCGAGAACATCAACGAGATCGACGCGCGCAGCGTCAACTCCATCCCGCTGTTCACCGACGACGAGGGCCGCGAGGTCGTCGTGCGGGTGGGCCGCTACGGGCCGTACCTCCAGCGGGCGGTGCCGGGCGAGCAGCAGGCACCGGCCGCCGAGGGCGAGGAGGGCGGCGGCCAGGGCGACCGGGCGCCGATCCCCGAGGGGCTGGCGCCGGACGAGCTGACCCCCGAGAAGGTGCACGAGCTGTTCCTCGGCGGCGGGGGCGAGCGCAAGCTCGGCGACGACCCGGCCACCGGCGAGCCGATCCTGCTCAAGTCGGGCCGCTTCGGCCCGTACGTGTCCAGCGGCGAGCGCAAGTCGTCGCTGCTGCGCTCGCAGTCGCCGGACTCGCTGACCTTCGACGAGGCGCTGAAGCTGCTCAGCCTGCCCCGGCTCGTCGGCCTGGCCCCGGACGGCGCCGAGGTCCTCGCGAACAACGGCCGCTACGGCCCGTACGTCAAGCGCGGTGACGAGTTCCGCTCGCTGGACTCGGAAGAGAAGATGTTCACCGTCACGCTGGACGAGGCGCTGGCCCTGCTGGCCGCTCCGAAGGCCCGCCAGCGCAGGGCCGCCGCGCCGCCCCTGCGGGAGATGGGCGTCGACCCGCTGACCGAGAAGCCGCTGGTCATCAAGGACGGCCGCTTCGGCCCGTACGTGACCGACGGCGAGACGAACGCGTCGCTGCGGCGCGGCCAGACCCCGGAGGCGTTGAGCATCGAGGAGGCCTCCGAGATGCTCGCCGAGAAGCGGGCGAAGGGGCCGGCGCCGAAGAAGACCGCAGCCAAGAAGGCGCCCGCCAAGAAGGCCACGGCGGCGAAGAAGACGGCCGCGGCGACCAAGTCGACGGCCGCGAAGAAGACCACGACGGCCAAGGCCACCACCGCCAGGAAGACCCCGGCGAAGAAGGCCGCCCCGAAGAAGGCCACCACCAGCACCGACTGAGCCATCCGCCGGTCCGCGGCAGAGATTCTTGGTACGAGCGCGCCCCTCCGGGCGCGTCCGTACCAGGATCGTCCGGAGCGGGCGGGGGCGCGGGGCGTCAGCCGAGGACCCGGGTCAGGTGGGGGTTCGTGAAGAGGTGGTGCGGGTCCAGGCGGGCGCGCAGCGCCTGGAAGTCCGCCCAGCGGGGATAGGCCGCCGCGAGTGACTCCGCGTCGCGCCAGTGCAGCTTGCCCCAGTGGGGCCGGCCGCCGAGGCTCGCCGCGACCTGCTCGAAGGCCCGGAAGTACGGCTCGTACGGCATGCCGACGTACTGGTGGACGGCCACGTACGCCGACTCGCGCCCGTACCCGTGGGAGAGCCAGATGTCGTCGGGGGCGGTGAAGCGCACCTCGACCGGGAAGAGCACCTTGAACGGCAGCCCGTCGACGATCCGCCGCAGCGCGTCGAGCGCCTCGCGGAGGGCGTCGCGTGGCAGCGCGTACTCCATCTCCACGAAGCGGACCCGGCGCGGGGTGCAGAAGACCTGGTCGGAGCGGCCGGTGTAGCGGCGCTCGGTGAGCGCGCGGGCGGAGACGGCGCTGATGCCCGGGGCGAGCGCCGGCACGGCGCGGCCGAGCCGGCAGGCCCCGGCGAAGACGGTGTTGGACAGGAACTCGTCGTCCAGCCAGCCGCGCCACCGGGGCAGCGGCCGGTCGTCGGCGGGCACCCGGTCGTTGGTCTTGACCTGCACCCGGTCGGTGTACGGGAACCAGTAGAACTCGGCGTGGTCGTGCTCCCCGACCAGCGAGGGCAGCCGGCCGAGCACGGCTTCCAGCGGCGCCGGCCGCTCGTGGGCGAGGAGCACGAAGGCGTCAACGCAGCGCAGGGTCACCTCGACGAGCACCCCGAGCGCGCCCAGCGACACCCGGGCGGCGGCGAAGACGTCGGGGTGCTCGTCGGCGGAGCAGCGCAGCACCTCGCCGGTGCCGGTGACGAGGGTGAGCGCCTCGACGAACGTCGACAGGCAGCCGTATCCGGCGCCGGTGCCGTGGGTGCCGGTGGAGATCGCCCCGGCGATCGTCTGCGCGTCGATGTCCCCCAGGTTGGGCAGTGCCAGGCCGTGTGCGGCGAGCAGTTCGTTGAGCGCGCGCAGGGTGGTTCCGGCCGGTACGGTGACCAGTCGGCGATCGACGTCGACGCGTACCCCCGTGTCCAGGTCGGTCAGTTCCATCCGCCGTCCGTCGGTGACCGCGACGCCGGTGAAGGAGTGGCCGCTGCCGACCGCCCTGATCCGGTCCCCGGTCGTCGCGGCGGCGCGGACGGCCTCGGTGACGTCGGCGAGGGAGGTGGGTCGCAGGATGGCGGTGGCGGTGGCGCGTTGGTTGCCGGCCCAGTTGGACCAGGCTGCCAGGGTGGGCGGTGCGGTCCCGGCCATGCGCACTCCTCGACATGAATGTGAACTAACTTCATATCAGGA
Organism: Micromonospora sp. NPDC023633; assembly: GCF_040640035.1. Classification (NCBI taxonomy): domain Bacteria; kingdom Bacillati; phylum Actinomycetota; class Actinomycetes; order Micromonosporales; family Micromonosporaceae; genus Micromonospora; species Micromonospora sp. NPDC023633. The sequence continues at coordinate 94,811 of NZ_JBFABB010000013.1, forward strand.
ACGTTGTAGCAGGTAAATACCGCAATCGAGGTTTGCTCGTTGTACCGGTAGTCACGAACCCGTGACGTGCAGATATGTTCATCCGTCGAAGGGGGGTGGCGAGTGTCCACACCAGCCGCCACAGCCGGGCCGCTGCGCCGCGTACCGGTGCAGGGTCGAAGTGTCGCGCGGGTCCAGCGGATGCTGGACGCCTGCGCCGAACTCGTCGACGAGGTGGGGTACGAGGGACTGACCACGACCCTCCTCGCCGAGCGTGCCGAGGTGGCGATCGGTTCGGTCTACCAGTTCTTCCCTGACAAGCGGGCGATCGTGCAGGCGCTGACCCTGCGCACGATGGAGTCCTACCTCCAGCGGCTCGACGAGCGTTTCGCCTCCGACGACCTGACCCACTGGTGGGACGGGGTCGACGCGGGGATCGACGAGTACATCACGATGCACCGCACCGTTCCGGGCTTCCGTACCCTGCACTTCGGCGACGTGGTCGACCTGCACCTGCTCGACGAGCAGCGGGACAACAACGGGGTGATCGCGGACCAGCTGGCCCGCGTGCTCGCCGAGCGCTTCGGGCTGGACGTCCCCGACCTCCGGTTCCACCTGGAGATCGCGGTGGAGGCGGCCGACGCGCTGATCAAGTTGGCGTTCCGCCGGCAGCCCGAGGGCGACGACCGGGTGCTGGTCGAGGCGAAGGCGCTGATCCGGGAGTACCTGCACCGCCAGGTCGACGCCCCGGCCGACGCCAACCAGCCCGGCTGACACCGGCCGCGTCGGCACCCGGCTCCGGGCGGCGGCCGGACGCGAACGGCCCGGGGAGCGCCGGGCGGCGAAGCAAAGTGGCGACGGCCCGGGCGCGCACGGCCCGGCGGG